>CAZGPO010000004.1:0-25653 GCA_964527745.1 uncultured Dechloromonas sp. | reverse complement strand
TGGCCGTGGCGGCCGAAGTTGAGTTGCCGACGGTGGACGATGGGGCATTGTGGGTCGAGACCCTGCACGAACATCTCTGGCGCCTGTTGCTCGATTGGCCGCCGGCGCTCGGTTTGCCACCAGCCAAGGCCGAATTCATTGCCTGGCGGGCGGCCAGGTTTGGCGGAAGTTGTGCCGAAACAACGCATAAGCTGATGGAAGACACCTTGTACGAATTGGCAGATAAAAGCCTGAAAAAGCTGGTCGACCGTAACAATGAGGTCGGCGCTGCCGGCCTTACACCCGGTCTGGAAACGGATGAATGGCTTGGCATCTGGCGAGATACCGGCGAACTGCCGGCGGTGCAGTTGGCGCCGCCGTCGTTGGGTGCTGCTTATCGGACGCGGATCAACGAGGTGGAGCGCGCTGCGGCGGCGCTGACGAGTGGCGCCTGTTTTCCGCTTACCAGCGCCGGCGGCGATGGATGGGGTGTGGCACAGACGCTGACGGCACGCGGTGTTCTGACCCATGCGGTGCATCTCGATGCCGGCAAAATTGCAAAATATCGGGTTCTGGCGCCGACCGATGCCTTTTTTGCCAATGCCGGGGCACTTGCCGGATTGCTTGAGTCACGGCGATTCGACTCGACGGATCACGCGCGCCGGATGCTCGACCAGGCCGTTCTTGCCCTCGATCCCTGCGTGCCTTACGTGCTGGAGTTGTACGATGCATGAAATGTCGCTCGCCGAGGGCGTGCTGCAACTGGTAGAAGAAACCGCGATGCGTGAAAAGGCGCAACGGGTTAAGCTGGTCGTGCTGGAGATTGGCCGCCTGTCGTCGGTCGAGCCGGAGGCGATGAGATTCTGCTTCGCGGCCGTGACCAATGGCGGCATTGCCGACAGCGCGGCGCTGGAAATCATCGACATACCCGGGGAAGGCTGGTGTCTGGCTTGTTCCAGCAAAGTGCCGATGGCGGCCTCGGTCGATGTCTGTCCGTTGTGTGGCAGTTATCAGGTGCAGCCGACCGGCGGTATGGAAATGCGGGTCAGGGAAATTGAAATCGAATAGGAGCGGATGGCATGTGCACAGTATGTGGTTGCGGTGCGGGTGAAGTGAAGATCGAGGGCGCGGTGCCGGAAGGTTCGCACGAACATACCCACGTTCACGAGGACGGAACGACTCATAGCCACGCCCATGGCCACGATCACGCGCATGCGCATGATCATCAGCATGCCGATGGCAGCGCGCACAGCCATGTGCATGTCCATGAGGGTGAACATGCTCATGACCATCCGCACGAACATGAACACCATCACCACCAACACGCCGGTGCCGGCGATCTCGATTACGGCGCCGGAGCAGCCCGCGCTCATGCGCCGGGAATGAGCCAGTCGCGCATGGTACAGATCGAGCGGGATATCCTGGCCAAGAACGACGCCTATGCCGCGGCCAACCGCCTATGTTTCGATGAGCGCGGCATCCTGGCCCTGAATCTGGTGTCGAGCCCCGGTTCGGGCAAGACGGCGCTGCTCGTGAAGACTATCGAGTTGCTGAAGGACAAAGTGAAAATTGCCGTTGTCGAGGGTGACCAGCAGACCTCCAACGACGCCGAGCGCATCCGTGCCACCGGCGTCGCCGCGTTGCAGATCAACACCGGCAAGGGCTGCCATCTTGACGGCCACATGGTCGGCCACGCGCTGGAGCGCCTGCAACTGGCCGACGAATCGTTGTTCCTGATCGAGAACGTCGGCAATCTGGTTTGTCCGGCGGCCTTCGATCTCGGCGAGCAGCACAAGGTCGCCATCCTGTCAGTGACCGAAGGCGAGGACAAGCCGCTCAAGTATCCGGACATGTTCCGCGCCGCCGATGTGATGCTGCTCAACAAGTGCGACCTGCTGCCCTATCTTGAATTCGATGCCGATCTGGCCGAGGCCAATGCGTTGCGCGTCAATCCGCAACTGAAGATATTCCGCGTTTCGGCATCCAGCGGCGAGGGACTGGCAGAATGGGTGGCCTGGATCGAGGCCGGGCTGGCGACCCAGCGCGACAAACGTGCGGAAACGGTCGCTGCGCTGAAGCGGCGGGTTGCCGATCTGGAGCGTCAACTGGCTGGAAACTGATTGGCCGGGAAATGACTGGCCGACAAATCAAAGTTCGTGGTCTCGTCCAGGGCGTCGGGTTTCGTCCCTACGTTTGGCGGCTGGCCAACGAACTTGAACTGCGGGGTTGGGTACGCAACGACGGGGCCGGGGTGACGATTGCGGTCGACGGCCAGAAAGTAGCGGAATTCATGATGCGCCTGCCGACCGAGGTGCCACGCCTAGCGCGCATCGACTACATCGAATCCACCAGCGTCGAGGTTGCCGGTGCAGGCTTCGCGATAATCGATAGTGCGGCCGGCGAGGTGGCGACCGCCATCGGCCCCGATGCGGCAATTTGTCCCGATTGCATCGCCGATATCTGCGATCCGGAAAATCGTCGCTGGCGCTATGCCTTCACCACCTGCACGCACTGCGGACCGCGCTATACGGTCAGCCGGCGCATACCCTACGACCGGGCGCAGACCAGCCTGGCTGAGTTCCCGCTGTGCGCCGCCTGCAATGCGGAATACACCGCTCCGGTCGACCGTCGTTTTCATGCAGAAACCACCTGTTGTCCACAATGCGGACCGCAACTCTTTTTGCTCGAAGCGGCGGGGCGGCCGCTCGCTGGCGACCCGATCGGCGAAACATTGCGCCTGCTGCGTGATGGCAAGATCGTCGCCATCAAGGGGCTGGGCGGCTTCCACCTGGCCTGCGATGCGCGCAACACCGGGGCTGTCGCCGAATTGCGCCGGCGCAAGCAGCGCGAGGAAAAGCCGTTCGCCGTCATGGGGCTGAATGTGGCGTCGCTTGCCGGACATGCACGCATTGCAGCGGCCGAGCGGGCCTTGCTGGAGGGTGTCGCGGCGCCCATCGTGCTTTGCCCCAAGACCGGCGGCGAATTGCCGGGAGTCGCGCCCGGGCTGGCCTGGCTCGGCGTCATGCTGCCGGCAACCCCGTTGCACCTGCTGCTCTGGCACGAAGCGCTCGGGCGCCCGTCGGGAAACTGCTGGCTGACCGCACCCAGCGATCTGCTGCTGGTGATGACCAGCGCCAACCCGCATGGCGAGGCATTGGTCATCGGCAATGACGAAGCACTGGCACGTTTAGGTGGCATCGCCGACGCTTTTCTGGTCCACGACCGCGAGATTGTCGTCCGCTGTGACGATTCGGTTGTGCGTGCCGGTCCGGCCTTCATTCGCCGGGCGCGCGGCTACACGCCGGTGCCGATTCCGCTGGCCAGCGACGGGCCGACCGTACTGGCGCTCGGAGCTTATCTGAAGAACAGCATTTGCGTCCTGAAAGGCAAGGAGGCTTTTCTCTCGCAACATATCGGCAGTCTCGACAATGCTTCGGCTGTTGGTTTTCTTGAAGAAACCGTCGCCCACCTGCTGGCCATTCTCGATGTCACACCGGAGCTGATCGCCCACGATCTGCATCCGGATTTCCAGTCGACCCTGCTGGCACAACGTCTGGCCGCCGAGTTGAGCGTGCCGGCAATCGCCGTCGCACATCATCATGCCCATGTTGCGGCGATCTGCGCCGAACAACGGCTCGCCGGGCCGGTACTTGGACTGGCGCTCGACGGTGTCGGGTTGGGACCGGACGGTGGTTTGTGGGGAGGAGAATTGCTGTATGTCGCCGCCGGGCAATGCCGGCGCCTCGGCCATCTGCTGCCGCTGGCCTTGCCCGGCGGCGACCGCGCCGTGCGCGAACCGTGGCGGATGGCGGCAAGTGCGCTCGCTGCCTGCGGCCGCCGTGCCGAAATCGCTGCTTTCATTGCCAGGCGCTACCCGGAACATGACGGCGAGCGTCTGGCGATGATGCTCGAACGGCGGCTCAATTGCCCGCCAACCAGCAGCCTTGGTCGGCTGTTCGATGCCGCCGCCGGCGTCCTTGGCCTGCGTGCCGAGGCGCGCTACGAAGGGCAGGCGGCGATGGAGCTCGAAGGGCTGGCTGCGATGCATGGCGTGGTCGAACCCCTGCCCGGCGGGATGGTCCTGTGCGATGGAATCGCCGATTTCACGCCGCTGCTCTCGCGGCTGGCCGATTGCGCCAACGCGCCCTATGGTGCGGCGCTGTTTCACGCCACCGTTGCCGCCGGGCTGGCCGATTGGGCAAGTGTTGCGGTCGACCGCGAAAAAGTGGCAAAAATTGTGGTGGGCGGCGGTTGCGCGATGAATGCCATCCTGATGTCAGCGTTGCGCCGGCATTTCGAAGCGCGTGGAGCAATGCTGTTCGAGGCGTGCCAGGCTCCACCCAACGACGGCGGACTGGCGCTCGGTCAGGGCTGGGTCGCGCGCGGCACACAAAATGTCTGTTAGTTTATGTTTGAATCGCGTTACTGGCTGGCGCGCGGCGCAATCCGTTTGATCTAACGCAATGCGTTCCCCGAGTTCGGACGCGACACTTGCTTTTTGCTGTTTTGGACAATCTGCACATCGTGAATACCTGTAGCGCCGACTTTCGAGACAAGGATAAAACCGTCGTCTGCCTGAAGGCAGCAAAGGAGCGTGCCTGATGTGCCTTTCGATTCCGATGCAGGTCAAGGAATGGCAGGGCGACGGCGAATTCGCCTGGGTCGAACGTCCTGGCCGCCGCGAGTGTGTCAATATGATGCTGGTCGGGCCGCAGCCGGTCGGTACTTGGCTACTGACTTCCCTGGGTCTGGCGCGGGACGTGCTGGAACCCGAACAACTGGCGCAGATCGAGGATGCGTTGGCTGCGCTGGCTGCGTCGCTCGATGGCACCTACGAACCAGGACGGCATTTCCATGATTTGCCGCCGATCTGATTGCAATAAGTACCCCATGACCAAGGAGGTGCGCTGATGTGTCTGGCAATTCCCGCTCAGGTTGTCGAACTGCGTGCCGGCGACAATGCGCTGGTCGATCTGGCAGGTGTGCGCAAGGAAATTTCGCTGGCGCTGGTCGACGGCATTGCGGTCGGTGACTATGTGATCGTCCATGTCGGTTACGCGCTGAACAAACTCGACCCCGAGGAGGCGGCCAAAACCTTGGCGCTGTTCGCCGAAATCGGCCAGTTCGACGCCGGACAGATGGTTCATTGATGAAATATATCGATGAATTTCGCGACGGCGAACTCGCCCGCGGCCTGTCCGAAGCCATCAGGCGTGAAGCGCGGCCGGATCGGCGCTACCATTTCATGGAATTCTGCGGCGGTCATACGCACGCCATTTCCCGCTACGGCGTTGCCGACTTGCTACCGGACAATGTCGAGATGATCCACGGTCCGGGCTGCCCGGTTTGCGTCCTGCCCATCGGCCGTGTCGACCAGGCGATCCGGCTGGCCCTCGACAACGATGTCATTCTCTGTGCCTATGGCGACTGCCTGCGTGTGCCGGCTTCCGGCGGCTTGTCGCTTTTGCGCGCCAAGGCGAGCGGCGGCGACATTCGCATGGTTTATTCGAGTGCCGATGCGGTTGAACTGGCGCGCCAGCACCCCGACCGTCAGGTCGTGTTCTTCGCCATCGGTTTCGAGACCACGACGCCGCCAACGGCGGTCGCCATCAAGCAGGCGCTCGCCCTTGGCTTGAAAAATTTCTCGGTTTTGTGCTGTCACGTGCTGACGCCGCCGGCAATGATGGCGATCCTGAACGCGCCAGAGCGAATCGCCATCGAAGGCTTCGTCGGACCGGCACATGTGTCGACGGTCATCGGTAGCCGGCCTTACGAGCCATTCGCGCAGCAATATGGCAAACCGGTCGTCATCGCCGGCTTCGAGCCGCTCGATGTCCTGCAGGCAATCCGGATGTTGGTTCGCCAGGTGAATGATGGGCGGGCCGAGGTGGAAAATGAATTCACCCGGGCCGTCGACCGCGACGGTAACCGCAAGGCGCAGGCGTTGGTCGACGAGGTCTTCGAACTGCGTGAAATTTTCGAATGGCGTGGATTGGGCGTTCTGCCGAACTCGGCTTTGCGCCTGCGCCCAGCCTTCGCCGAGTTCGATGCAGAACTACGATTTGGCAGTGCATATCAGCCGGTTGATGATCATAAAAGCTGTGAATGTGCAGCGATCCTGCGCGGATTGAAGCGCCCGACGGAATGCAAGCTGTTCGGCAACGTGTGCACGCCGGAGAATCCGGTCGGCTCCTGCATGGTGAGTTCCGAAGGCGCCTGTGCCGCGCATTACACCTATGGGCGCTACCGCGATGCGTGACTATAGCCGACCGCTGGATTTGAAAAATGGCCGCGTCGAGATGGCGCATGGCGCCGGTGGCCGGGCAATGGCGCATTTGATCGAAGCCTTGTTCGCGCGCCGGCTCGACAACGAATGGCTGGCTCAGGGTGATGATGGCGCGGTACTGCCGGCGCCGGGTGCCGGACGGCTGGTCATGGCCACGGATAGCCATGTCGTGTCCCCGCTGTTTTTTCCCGGCGGCGACATCGGTTGTCTTGCGGTGCATGGAACGATCAACGACGTGGCGGTGATGGGTGCCAGGCCGCTCTGGCTTTCCGCTGCCTTCATCCTCGAAGAGGGTTTCCCGCTGGGCGATCTGGCACGCATCGTCGACAGCATGGCGCTGGCCGCGAAGGAGGCGGGCGTGCCGGTCGTCACCGGCGACACCAAGGTGGTCGAGCGTGGCAAGGGTGATGGCGTTTTCATCACGACCACCGGCGTCGGCATCTTGCCGGCTGCGCGCGAACTCTCGGGACGACGAGCGCGGCCGGGCGATGCGATCCTGGTTTCGGGGACGCTTGGCGATCATGGCATGGCGATCATGGCCGGGCGCGACAGCCTTGGCTTCGAATCGCCAATTTTGTCGGATACAGCGGCATTGCATGGTTTGATCGATGCGCTGCATGAATGCGGGGCTGAACTCCACGTTCTGCGCGACCCGACCCGCGGTGGCCTGGCGACGACCCTCAACGAGATCGCCCGGCAGTCTGGGGTCGGCATGTTGTTGCAGGAAAAGGCAATGCCAATCAACCCGCTGGTTGCCGCAGCCTGTGAATTCCTCGGTCTGGATCCACTTTATGTTGCCAATGAAGGAAAACTGGTAGCGATCTGCGCCGAAAATGATGCTTTGGCACTGCTTGCTGCCTTGCGCGCGCACCCCCTTGGTGTCCATGCGGCAATTATCGGTTCGGTGCATGAAGATCCGAATCATTTCGTTCAGATGGCGACCACGTTGGGCGGCAAGCGGATCGTCGACTGGTTGACCGGCGATCAGCTACCGCGCATCTGCTGAATGCGCATCGTCTTGTAAAGGACAGCATGGACCGCTTCACAATTTCTCTCGATGAATCACTGGCCGGTCAATTCGACGAGTTGATCGCCGCCCGGGGCTACAGCAACCGCTCCGAAGCGGTACGTGACCTGATTCGCGGTGCGATCGAGGGCGATCGCCAGCAGGCGGCTCCCAGCGGCTACTGCGTGGCCAACCTTTCATACGTCTATAACCACCATACCCGGGAACTGGCCGAGCGCCTCACGGCGATTCAACACGACCATCACGATCTGACAGTGGCGGCAATGCATGTCCACCTGGATCACGAGAATTGTCTCGAATCGGTAATTCTGCGCGGAAAAACCGACATGGTAATTCGCTTTTCGCAACGCCTGATGGCCGAAAGCGGTGTCCGGCATGGCCAGTTCAACGTCATTGCCGCCGAACCTGCGCATCGCCATGCGCATGGCGGAAGTGACACAAAACACATTCATTATCGCCCCTCGCGCTGAATCAATTTGTGCCTGATCGCATGCGAGTCAACTTTTCGTTGAGCGCTTGGTATGATAAATTAAAAAAAATTCATGCGGTCACGCTGAGGGCGTTTGTGGGCGACTGGACATCACTGTTGATCCTGACTTTCGTGCTTGGCATGAAGCACGGTTTCGATGCCGACCATCTGGCGACCATCGACGGTCTGACGCGCTACAACGCGCGTACCCGGCCGCAAGTGGCGCGCTATTGCGGTACGTTTTTTTCGCTTGGTCACGGCGCCGTGGTACTGGCGATCGCCCTTGGTGTTTCCGGTCTTGCCAGTCAGTGGGAGGTGCCCGAGTGGTTTGGCATACTTGGATCACTGATTTCGATCGCCTTCCTGGTTGCTCTGGGCAGTCTCAATCTGCTGGCGGTCCTGCGCGCCGGGCCGGACGAAGTGGTGCAGCCAATCGGCCTCAAGGGGCGCCTGCTCGGCAATCTGCGCCATGCCTCGCATCCGGCCCTGATCGCGCTGGTTGGTGCTCTCTTCGCGCTGTCCTTCGACACCCTCTCCCAGGCTGCGTTTTTTGCCCTGACCGCGACCCAGTTCGGTGGCTGGCAGCATGCCTTGGTGCTGGCCATGCTGTTCATGTTCGGCATGTTGTTGACCGATGGCATCAACGGCCTGTGGATCGCGCGCCTGATTGCCCGTGCCGATCAGGTGGCGCTGGTCGCCTCGCGGGTCATGGGCCTCGTGGTTTCCGGCATCAGCCTGCTGGTCGCCGCTTTCGGCGTCGCAAAATTGCTCTCGCCGGCTGTCGACGCTTGGAGCGAGGGCAAGGAACTGGGTTTCGGCTTCATGCTGGTGGCGATCATCGCCCTCAGTTTTGTCACGGCGATTCGCCTGACGCGCCGACCGTCGCTGGCCTGATTCGAGAAAAATGAGGATGGCCGGTCAAGCCGGCGGCTTTGCCGCATCGCAGGCATTATTCGATCGCTCGGGCGGTTTGCGCGACGATACCTACGATTTTACGGACGTGGCACGACGATCAGACCAACTGGTCATCGATGCCGACCTTGCCTTGTCCCACGCACAATTCACCGATGGCGACCCGGTCGGCAACCGCATCCCCAGTGTGGTCGAGACTGCGGGCAATGTCGGCATCGTCGCTGGCCAATTTGTGCATCGGTTACCGATTGAGTCTGCAGACCCAGATTTCCCTCGATGTCTTCAACCTGTTCGACGGTGACGTGAACAACATCGAATACTGGCACGGCTTGCAGCTACCCAATGAAGCCTCGTCGTTGTTCGACCGCCATATCCACCCGGCCGAGCCGGGAAGCTTCAGGTTGACCCTTAATGATCGCTTCTGAACCCGGGAATTCATAATTACGTTTTGCCGTGCTTCGCGCTTTCCGGTAATCTGCCGGGTTTCCCATAGCAAAATACCAGAGGAGATTTCGTGGAAAAGGATCTGCGCGAAGCCGCACTCGAATACCATCGCCTGCCGACCCCGGGCAAGATTTCAGTCCGACCGACCAAGGGGCTGACCAACCAGCGTGACTTGGCGCTGGCCTACTCGCCTGGTGTTGCCGCGGCTTGCGACGCGATTGTCGAAGATCCGGCTAGCGCCGCCGAACTGACTTCGCGCGCCAATCTGGTCGGTGTCATTACCAACGGCACCGCCGTGCTCGGCCTCGGCAATATTGGCCCGCTCGCGGCCAAGCCGGTCATGGAGGGCAAGGGCTGTTTATTCAAGAAGTTCGCCGGAATTGACGTCTTCGACATCGAACTGGCAGAGAACGACCCGGATCGGCTGATCGACATGATCGCCGCCATGGAGCCGACGCTGGGTGGCATCAACCTCGAAGACATCAAGGCGCCGGAGTGTTTCTACATCGAGGAAAAGCTCAAGGAGCGAATGAATATCCCCGTCTTCCATGATGATCAGCACGGCACGGCGATCATCTCGGCGGCGGCGATGCTGAATGGCCTGAAAGTGGTCGGCAAGAAAATCGACGAGATCAAGGTGGTCTGTTCAGGGGCCGGCGCGGCGGCCATTTCCTGCCTGAATCTGTGGTGCGAACTCGGCGTAAAACGCGAAAACATCACCGTCTGCGATTCCAAGGGTGTCATCTATGTCGGCCGCGAAGCCAACATGGAGGCGACCAAAGCCCGTTATGCGCGTGAAACCGAGAGTCGCACGCTGGGTGACGCGATGCTCGGCGCCGATATTTTTCTCGGACTTTCCGCAGCCGGTGTGTTGAAGCCGGAAATGGTCGTGGCGATGGCCGACAAGCCGATGGTTTTCGCGCTCGCCAACCCGACCCCGGAAATCATGCCGGAACTGGCTCGGGCGGTGCGTCCGGATGTGATCATCGCCACCGGCCGTTCGGATTATGTAAACCAGGTGAACAACGTGCTGTGCTTCCCGTTCATCTTCCGCGGCGCGCTCGATGTTGGTGCCACGCGCATCACTGAAGAAATGAAGATGGCCAGCGTGCGGGCCATCGCCGAACTGGCCGAAGCCGAAGTGACCGATGAAGTCGCCATGGCCTATCCCGGACATGATTTGTCTTTTGGCCCCGAATACCTGATTCCGAAGCCCTTCGACCCGCGCCTGATCGTCAAGATTGCGCCGGCTGTCGCCAAGGCGGCGATCGATTCCGGCGTCGCGACGCGGCCGATTTCCGATTGGGACGCCTACCGCGCCAAACTTTCCGAGTTCGTTTATCACACTGGTGTCGGCATGCGCGTCATCTTCCAGGCCGCACGTCAGGCCAAGGGCGGCAAGCGCATCATTTTTGCGGAAGGTGAGGACGAGCGCGTATTACGCGCAGCCCAGGTTGTCATCGAAGAAAAATTCGCCCGGCCGATCCTGATTGGCCGTCCTCCGGTGATCGAGCATCGCCTCGAAAAAGCCAACCTGCGCATCAAACCCGGCATCGATTTCGATATCGTCAATCCTGAATCTGACGAGCGTTATCGCGAATGCTGGACCGAATATCACAAGCTGATGGTCAGGCACGGCGTAACACCGGCGATCGCCAAGGAAGCGCTGCGCCGCAAGCCGACCCTGATCGGCGCGATGTTGCTCAAACTCGGCTATGCCGACGGCCTGCTTTGCGGCATGTCCGGTCAGTACGGCCGTCATCTGGCGGTGATCGAAGAGGTCATCGGCAAGCGTCAGGATGTCAATACGCTGGCGGCGATGAACTACCTGATGTTGCCCGGACGCTCGCTATTCATCTGCGATACGCATATCAACGAAAATCCGACGGCCGAGGAAATCGCCGAAATGACCGAGATGGCGGCCGAGCAGGTCAGGCGTTTCGGCGTCCATCCGAAAGTCGCGCTGCTCTCGCATTCGAATTATGGTTCCGCGTCTTCGGAGTCGGCCCGCAAGATGCGCCAGGCCGCAACGCTGCTATCTGCCATTTCCTGTGGTGAACTGGAAATTGACGGTGAGATGCAAGGAGATGCCGCACTTTCCGAAGATATTCGGCGCGAAGCACATCCCGAATCGCCGCTCAGTGGCGAAAGCAATCTACTGATCATGCCCAACATCGATGCCGCCAACATCTCCTACAACCTGCTGAAAATGACCGGTGGCGAAGGCGTGACCATTGGTCCCATCCTGCTCGGAGCGGCTCGCCCGGTGCATGTGCTGACGGCAACGGCGACGGTGCGGCGTCTGGTCAATATGACGGCGCTGGCGGTTGTGGAGTCGATGGAGCGCTGATTTTTGCCTGAGTGGACGGTGCGGGGAAGCAAACTCGCCGCACCGTATTCATTTTCAGGCTGTTTTCGCGGTCGACCGCAACAACCAGAAAGCAAGTTTCCATGCGAGTTATCGGGCGAGCGCTGCGAGCAGTTTGCCGTGAATGCCGCCGAAACCGCCGTTGCTCATGACCAGAATGTGATCGCCAGGGCGCGCCGCACCGACGATTTTGCCAACCAGCAGGTCAAGATTGTCCTCGACGCAAGCCTTGGTGCCCATCGGCGCGAGGGCTTCCCGGGCGTCCCAACCGAGGTTGGCGGCGTAGCAAAAAACCAAATCCGTTGCACCGAGGCTGGCTGGCAACTGGCTCTTCATCGTGCCGAGCTTCATGGTGTTCGAGCGCGGTTCCAGGACCGCCAGAATGCGCGCGACGCCCACCTTGCGCCGTAGTCCGACGACCGTCGTGGCAATCGCGGTCGGGTGGTGGGCGAAATCGTCGTAGACGGTGATGTCGCGCACGGTGCCTCGCACTTCCATGCGGCGCTTGACATTGACGAAGCGGGAGAGCGCATCCAGACCCTGGGCCAGCGGGATGCCGACATGGCGGGCGGCGAGCAGCGCGGCACAGGCGTTGGACCGGTTGTGATCGCCGGACAAAGACCAGACGGTGCGCCCGATTTCGCCATCGGGGCCATGTAGCACCAGTTCGCCGCTGGCATCGTTGCCGTTGACGCGATAGCTGCGCGGGTCGTTGAAATGCTCGACCGGCGTCCAGCAGCCGCGGGCCAGCACCCGTTCCAGGCTGGTCTCGGTGGCATTCGAGACGATCAGGCCGGAGGCGGGTAGCGTACGCACAAGGTGGTGAAATTGCGTCTCGATCGCTGCAATATCGCTGAAAATGTCTGCATGATCGAACTCAAGGTTGTTCAGGATCACGGTGCGCGGCTGGTAATGAACGAACTTCGACCGCTTGTCGCAGAAAGCCGTGTCGTATTCGTCGGCCTCGATTACGAAGAACGGGGTGTCGCCCAGCCGGGCGGAAACGCCGAAATTAAGTGGTACGCCACCAATCAAGAAGCCTGGCGCCAAATTGGCCTCTTCCAGTATCCAGGCCAGCATTGAAGCCGTGGTTGTTTTGCCATGCGTACCGGCGACGCCGAGAACCCAGCGGCCGCGCAGCACGTATTCCGCCAGCCATTGCGGACCGGAAACATAAGGTAGCCCCTGGTCGAGAATGGCTTCAAGCAGTGGGTTGCCGCGCGAAATCGCGTTGCCGATCACGAAAACGTCGGGTTGCAGCGCCACCTGGCCGGGCTCGAAACCTTCGATCAGCTCGATGCCGGCCGCCCGCAACTGGTCGCTCATCGGCGGATAGACGTTGGTGTCGCAGCCGGTCACTTTGTGGTTGCAAGCCACGGCCAATTGTGCGACGCCGCCCATGAAGGTGCCGCAGATGCCCAGAATGTGAATGTGCATGTCACTTAGACTCGTTAGAATGGGGGCATTCTACTCTGTCCATTTCCCGATGCCTCGCTCCGAACGGTCGCGCACTTCCGCCAGCACCCGCGCCAGCATTGCCAGTGCTGCGGCGCGCCTGATGGCGGAAGATGGCATTGCCGACTATCACCACGCCAAGCGTAAGGCGGCCCGTCAATTGGGGCTGCCGGAGCACACGGCTTTTCCGGATAATGCCGAGGTCGAAGCCGAACTGCGCGCCTACCGCAGCCTTTATCAGGAAGAAGGTCACCCTGAACTGATTCGCACCCTGCGCAAGACGGCGCTGGATCTACTCGAACTGCTGGCCGACTTTTCTCCCTATCTCGCCGGATCGGTCCTCGATGGTACGGCGGGCGAGCATTCGCACATCGACATCCTGCTGTTCGCCGACAGCGCCAAGGAGGTCGAAATTTTCCTGCTCAATCGCGGCATTGCCTTCGAGCATGCCGAGCCGCGCAACGAGCGTGCCGAGGCCATTCTGGTCATGGAAACCGATACGGCGGATGCCCAGTTGATCATTTTTCCACCGCAGCTCGAACGGGTGGTCATGAAGCATCGCGACGGGCGCCCGCGGGAACGTATCCGAGCCGCCGCGCTGCGCGCCCTCGTTCTGGAATAGTTCTGGACAAGTTGCTGCGATCTGCGGCAAACTTGCGGCCATGACGAAGCGAAAGTCCACTTCCAAGGCCGTCGAGAAGCCAAAAATTCTGGTCATTCACGGGCCAAATCTCAACCTTTTGGGTACTCGCGAGCCGGAACACTATGGGCGCGTGACGCTGGCCGACATCAATCTGGCGCTTGCGCGCATGGCCGAAGGCGTCGGTGTCGATCTCGAATCCTTCCAGAGCAACCATGAAGGCGCCATCGTTGAGCGCATCCATGCCGCCCACCATCAGGGTGTCGGGGCCATCATCATTAACCCGGCGGCCTACACCCATACCAGTGTCGCGCTGCGCGATGCGCTGGCTGCGGTCAGCATTCCCTTCGTCGAAGTGCACCTGTCGAACGTGCATGCCCGCGAACCTTTCCGGCATCATTCCTATTTTTCCGACCTGGCCGTCGGCGTCATCTGCGGTCTGGGCCATCAGGGCTATCTGCTCGCACTCGAATACCTGCTCAATAAACTCAATATCGAATAGTCCGGCGGCGCCGGCATTGGCCCGGACAGCTTCCAGACAACAAGGAGTCGTCATGGATCTGCGTAAACTCAAAAAGCTCATCGACCTGGTTCAGGAATCGGGCATTTCCGAACTCGAAGTCACCGAAGGCGAGGAGCGGGTACGCATTGCCAAACATTACGGCGCGGTGTCTGCGCCGGTGCAGCAGTATGCCGTTCCCGCGGCAATGCCGGCGGCGATGCCGGCCACCGTGTCGTCGGTCAGTCTCGATGACGATCTGCCGGAAGGGCATGTCGTGAAATCACCGATGGTCGGCACCTTCTATCGCTCGTCCTCGCCCGGCGGTGATGCCTTCGTCCAGGTTGGTCAGACGGTCAAGGAAGGCGATACCCTGTGCATCATCGAAGCGATGAAACTCCTCAACGAAATCGAGGCCGATGCCTCCGGTGTGATCAAGGCCATCCTGCTCGACAATGGCGAGCCGGTCGAATTCGGCGAACCGCTTTTCGTCATCGGCTGAGCCTGGCATGTTCGGCAAAATCCTGATCGCCAACCGCGGTGAAATCGCCCTTCGCGTGCAGCGGGCCTGCCGCGAGCTGGGCATCAAGACGGTCGTCGTACATTCCGAGGCAGACCGCGATGCCAAGTACGTCAAGCTGGCCGACGAGTCGGTGTGCATCGGCCCCGCGCAGTCGGCACTGAGTTACCTGAATATCCCCGCCATCATTTCGGCGGCCGAAGTAACCGACGCCGAAGCGATCCATCCGGGTTACGGCTTCCTTTCCGAAAATGCTGATTTTGCCGAGCGTGTCGAAAGCTCCGGCTTTGTTTTCATCGGGCCGCGCGCCGACACCATCCGCCTGATGGGCGACAAGGTGTCGGCCAAGGATGCGATGAAGGCGGCCGGCGTGCCCTGCGTTCCCGGTTCCGAAGGCGCGTTGCCCGAGGACCCCAAAGAGATGGTGAGGATCGCCCGCGCCGTGGGCTATCCGGTCATCATCAAGGCGGCGGGCGGTGGTGGCGGGCGTGGCATGCGCGTGGTGCATACCGAGGCGGCTCTGGTCAATGCGGTGCAGATGACGCGGGCCGAAGCGCAGACTGCCTTCGGCAATCCCGTGGTCTACATGGAAAAGTATCTGGAAAATCCGCGCCATGTGGAAATTCAGGTGCTTGCCGACCAGCATCGAAGTGCGATTTACCTCGGCGAGCGCGATTGTTCCATGCAGCGGCGGCACCAGAAGGTCATTGAGGAAGCGCCGGCGCCGCATATTCCCACCCGGCTGATCAACCGGATCGGCGAGCGTTGCGCGGAGGCGTGCCGCAAGATTGGCTATCGCGGTGCGGGAACCTTCGAATTTCTCTACGAGAACGGCGAATTTTTCTTTATCGAGATGAACACCCGGGTCCAGGTCGAGCATCCGGTCACCGAGTTGATTACCGGCGTCGACATCGTTCAAGAACAGATTCGCGTCGCTTTCGGCGACAAACTGCAGTATCGCCAGAAGGACATTTCGCTGCGCGGCCATGCGATCGAATGTCGTATTAACGCCGAAGATCCCTTCACGTTCGTGCCATCTCCCGGAAAAATCAGTTTCTATCACCCACCTGGCGGGCCGGGAATCCGGGTCGATTCACACATCTATCAGGGTTACACGGTCCCTTCGCACTACGACTCGATGGTCGCCAAGGTCATCGCCTACGGTGACACCCGGGAACAGGCGATTCGTCGCATGCGCATCGCACTGTCTGAAATGAGCATCGAGGGTATCAAGACCAACATTCCGCTCCATCAGGAGCTGATGCACGACGCGCGCTTCATCGAGGGCGGCACCAGCATTCACTATCTTGAACAAAAGCTCGCCGAAAAGGGCGAAGTCAAGAAGTAGGCGATGGGCTGGCAGAGCGTCAGTTTCCTGACCGACGCAGCACACGCCGAGGCCATGTGCGATGCTCTTCTGGCGGCCGGCGCCCTGGCAGCCAGCATCGAGGACGCCGATGCCGGAACGGCGGACGAACAACCCCAGTTCGGCGAACCGGGATCGGTCAATGCGTCGGGCTGGATTCACTCCCGCATCGTCGCCCTGCTTGAAGAAAATGCCGATGTACCCGCCATGCTTGCCGCTTCCTCCGCGGCAGCCGGGTTGCCCGCTATGCCTGAGTGGACTGTCGAGGCAGTCGCGGAGCAGAACTGGGTTCAGTTGACCCAATCGCAGTTCGATCCGATTCGCGTGTCGCAGCGCCTGTGGATCGTTCCCTCGTGGCATGAGGCGCCGGACCCGGCCGCGGTCAACCTTGTTCTTGATCCGGGAATGGCTTTTGGCACCGGCTCACATCCGACGACCCGGCTCTGCCTGGAGTGGCTGGAAAGCAATGTTTCCCCCGGCTGTTCGCTGCTCGATTATGGTTGTGGTTCGGGGATTCTGGCCATTGCCGCAGCGCGCCTCGGTGCCGGGTGCGTAGCCGGAGTCGATATCGACCCTCAGGCAGTCGAAGCAGCGCGCGCCAATGCAGAACGCAACGAGGTGGCGGCAGTTTTTTCCGACTCGACGCAGTCGGTGGCCGGCGAGTACGATCTGGTGGTGGCGAACATCCTGTCAAATCCGCTCCGCGTTCTGGCGCCGGCCATCTGCGCGCATGTCCGTCCGGGCGGCCGGCTGGCCTTGTCGGGCATCCTGCGCGAACAGGCGGACGAAATTATCGCCATCTATTCACAGTGGTTACCAATGCAGGTCGCTGACGTGCGTGAGGACTGGGTATGCCTGGCCGGAACCAAGCATTGACGCGGACCCGTTGCCCGGCCTGCAGCACGGTTTTCCGTGTGACCTCCGACCAGTTGCGCGCCAAGGCGGGCAAGGTACGTTGCGGCTACTGCCAGGGCATCTTCAACGCCTTCGACCAGTTGGTCGATGAAACCACGGAAGCCGAGGTGATTCAGCAGGTAATCGAAACAAGACCCGGTCCCGTGACCACACTTCCGGAATACGATTCGTTGGTCGAGGAGATCGAAGCGCTCGAAATTGTCGCCATCGACGAAGAAATCCCCAGTGTTGAGCCACCGCACGCGACCTCCCTTTCGGATGCGACGGAAACACCGGATGGCGAATCGAAGGATGAACCGGATGAGGATGACGTGGGCGAACCGGCGCGCAACGATATTCCCGATGTCGTGCCAGAGCCGCCTGAACCTGATGCTGACGTCAACGATCCGGAAGAAATTGCCCATTTTTCGGCGTCGACCGTAACCGAGGCGCCGGCGCCGGAGGAACTTGCTCCGCCCGAAACAGCCGAGGAGACGACCCACGCGGCGCGCGAGGCTGGCTTGGTGGCGGTACGCGAACTGTCCGCAACGCGGGCCTTCGAGCGCTGGAAGGCTGGTGCGTTGGCGGGTGATGGCGGGAGTGGATTCGATAATGATGACAAGCGCCGCGCGACCTGGCTCCATGTCGTTGTCGCCCTGCTGCTGATCGCTGCCCTGACCATCCAGCTTGCCTATCGCTTCCGCAGCGAACTGGTTACCCGCATCCCCGCTACGGCTGCTGTCTTTGCGGCACTCGCCATTCCTGTTCCGCTACTGGCGCATAGCGAACTGATCAGTATCGAAGCCTCGGACCTGCGTTCCGACAACGACCGTGGCCTGTTTCTGCTTGATGCCTCGCTGCGCAATCAAGCGGACTTCGATCAGGACTGGCCGGCGCTCGAGCTGAGCTTGCTCGACGCCAGCGAAGCGGTTGTCGCCCGGCGCGTCATGAAGGCGGCCGATTACCTCGAGCCCGGCAGCGACCTGACTGCGTTTCCCGCCGCTTCCGAAACCCCCGTTCGCCTCTGGATAGACGCCAAGGATCTTGGCGCTTCCGGCTACCGGCTCTACATTTTCTATCCCTGACAGACTCGACCATGAACACCCTGATCTGCGGTTCGCTCGCCTTCGACAACATCATGGTCTTTCCCGACCGCTTCAAGAATCACATCCTGCCCGAGCAGATTCACATTCTGAATGTGGCCTTTCTGGTGCCGGAGATGCGCCGCGAGTATGGCGGTTGCGCCGGAAACATTGCCTACAATCTGTTGCTGCTCGGCGGTTCGCCGCTGATCATGGCTACGGTCGGTGACGATGCAGCGCCCTACCTCGACCGTCTCGACAAGTTGGGTCTGTCGCGCAGCCACGTGCGTCAAGTACCGGGCAGCTTCACAGCCCAGGCTTTCATCACCACCGACCTCGACGACAACCAGATCACCGCCTTCCACCCCGGTGCGATGACTTTTTCCCACCTCAACAAGGTCGAGCATGCCAACTCGGCGACCCTCGGTATCGTCGCTCCCGATGGCCGCGAAGGCATGATGCAGCACGCCCGTGATTTTGCCGCTGCCGGTGTTCCGTTCATTTTCGATCCGGGTCAGGGGCTGCCGATGTTCAATGGTGATGAATTGCTTGATTTCATGAAGCTCGCCGATTACGCCTGCTTCAATGATTACGAGGCCAAGCTGCTCAGCGACCGCACCGGGCGCAGTCTCGATCAACTGGCCGGCGAAGTGACGGCGCTGATCGTCACGCGCGGCGCTCAGGGTTCCCATATCTACGCCGATGGTCAGTGCCATAGCATTCCCTGCGTAGAGGCCGACCAGATCCGCGATCCGACCGGGTGCGGCGACGCTTACCGCTCCGGCCTGCTCTATGGCATCGCCAATGGCTACGACTGGCTGACCTCCGGACGCCTGGCCGCGGTCATGGGGGCGATCAAGATCGCCCATCGCGGTGGCCAGAGCCATCAGCCAAGTCGCGAGGAGATCGCCAAGCGCTATCAGCGCGCATTCGGGGCGCTTCCCTGGTAGCGATGGTATTGAAACATGGTAGTCATCTTCGGGTAAAACGCACGTAACAGTCGGGTTCCAGACTCCTTTTCCACAAACCCGTGGAGAATGGAATGGAACAATTACAGGAACAGACAAGCGGCAAACGCAGCGGACGCCAGCGACTGACTGTCGGCTTTGCGCGTACCGAAAGCGAAATTCATGATGCCCAGCGTTTGCGCTACCGGATTTTTGCCGGCGAAATGGGGGCCAACCTGCCGAGTCGCACGCCGGGCATCGATCACGACATTTATGACCCTTACTGCGAGCACCTCGTGGTGCGTGATACCGCAAGCGGGGAGGTGGTTGGCAACTATCGAATCCTGTCGCCCGAGAATGCCCAGAAGATCGGTTATTACTCCGAAAACGAGTTCGACCTGACCCGTCTCCAGCATCTGCGTCCGCGCCTGGTGGAAATCGGTCGATCCTGCGTCCATCCCGACTACCGCAACGGGGCGACGATCGCCCTGCTCTGGTCAGGCCTCGCGAGCTACATGACCGATCGCGGCCACGACTACCTGATGGGCTGCGCCTCGATCAGCATGGCCGATGGGGGGCATGCAGCGGCCAGCTTGTATAATCGTCTGTCCGGAAATCTGGGGCCGCAGGAATACCGCGTCTTTCCGCGTTGCCCGCTGCCGCTGGCCGCGCTCAGGCAGGACAGCCAGGCTGAAACGCCGCCCCTGATCAAGGCATATTTGCGGGCGGGGGCCTGGGTCTGCGGTGAACCGGCCTGGGACCCCGATTTCAATACGGCTGACTTGCCGATCCTGATGCCCATGGGCCGGGTTTCCGGCCGCTACGCCAAGCACTATCTGGGGAAAACCGGCTGAATCGATCCACCTTTCCGATCCGTGCCTTCCGGCTGTTTCGACTTGCCTTAATAATGACATGGGCGGTTCTCGTTGCCCTCATGGTCTATCCTTTCTGTGGTGAGGCGGCGCGTCTGCGCCTGAAATCCGGTGCTTCGCAGGGAATTCTCGACGCCCTGGGGATTGAACTCGATGTCGACCTGAGTCATGCAGTTCCGGGGGCGCTGATCGTCGCCAACCATATCTCGTGGGTCGATATCTTCGTTATCAACGCAGCCTTGCCGTCGGCCTTCGTTTCCAAGGAAGAGGTCAGGCACTGGCCGCTGATCGGCTGGCTGGCGGCAAAATGCGATACTGTTTTTCTGCGGCGCGGCAGTCGCGGCCATGCCAAGATCATCAACGGGCAGATTGCCGAGATTCTTGGCAGGGGCAACTACGTTGCCGTCTTTCCCGAGGGCACGACGACCGATGGGACGCATCTGCTGCATTTTCACGGGGCGCTGATCCAGCCGGCGCTTGCAGTTGGCCGACCAGTTTTGCCGGTGGCGATTTCGTATTGGGATGAAGACGGAAAGCGCAGTCTTGATCCGGCTTATGTCGGTGACGTGACGCTGGCGCAATGTGCGCTGGCGATCATTGCCGGCAAGGGCTTGGTCGCCCGGCTGCGGACCTGTCCGGTGCTTGGCCTTGCGGGCGAGGATCGTCGGAAGGTGGCCGTGGCGGCTCGGGAAGCGATCGGCGCCGGCACCGCCCTTGAATTTGCCAGTGCTATTGGCTTGCGCTGATACTTAGGGCTGCGGCGATGGCCGCGCTGATTTCCGCATCGTCGTCAACAATCGGAAACGCATCGCGGATTTCCGGCGTGATGGGTAGCGGACGGCCAGTCGTCGCGTCGCAATAGACCCACAGGGTTTCAGCCTCGACGACAGTTTTTTCATCGCGGACCCGTACGAAGCGGTACTTTCGCGGCGAAGTCGAGCTTTCCATGCCGGCGACCCAGGTGGCGACCATCAACTCGTCGCCGGCGAACGCTGGGCGGATGTATTCGATGTAATGCGAGCGGATGACCCAGGTTGTTTTCGTATCCAGGTAGCGAGCCACCGTCCAGCCTTGTTCGTGCGAGTGCGCGGTGGCGATGTCCTGCATCCAGCGGACGTATTCCTGATTGTTGACATGGCCGTTCATGTCGATCGAGTCAGGCGTGATGGTGAAGGGTTCGACAAGAATTCTTGGCATCGGGTATCAGTGTTCGGTGAGAGTCAGCAGGATGTCGGCGTACCAGGCGCAATTGAGGCCCAGTGCTTCGTCGAGTTTCAGGTCGCGGGTACCGACATCGAGGCGCGCCGAATGAATGCCGAGCAGCATCCAAGGCAGGTCGCCATGCACCTGGCTGCCAGTGGGCAGACGCATGACCACGGGAGCGCCGCTGGTGCCGCGGTGAGTGCGCGCGTCGGTCAGGAAATAACCCTCACCCTGGAAACGCATGCCAAACGACGAGGCGATGACGGCATGGCGCGCGACTGGCATGTGATGCAGGGTGTCATGGAAGCCGAGCGGGAAGCCGACCACCAGTAGCGAGGTGCCGATCTCGACCTGATCGAGGCTGCCGAGCAGGTGCTGCGGCGTAAAGGCACGGTAAACGGCGGTCTTGGGCAGGACCGGGCGCTCGATTTCAATTACCGCCACATCGATCTCGCCGGCGGTATCGAGGCCCTGCCGCCAGAGACTCTTTCCGTTGCGGTAGAGGGGAATCGAAAAACCGGTCGACCTGGCGATATTGCCGGAATCGATATGGAATTCGACTTCGAGGCGATCGGGAAAGTGCTTGCTCGGTTTGTCGATCATCACATGCCGGCTGGTGACCAGGAACAGGCGGTTGTCGCGCTCGAAGAACAGGCCGCTGGCGTTGGTCAGCGGCTGCCGTCCATCGAAAGTGCATATTCTGGCGGTGGCCAAGAGAATTGATTCGATCATCGCTGCATCTTCGTCGCCTTGCTGCGTTTGGCAAATTTGCCGTGATTTCTTTCGGTCTCAGACATCGGGACTCAGGCAGTGCGCCGCTTTTGCAGAGCGATATGCTTCGTCGATGACCCGTCCGTCGGTAACCGGTGGCGAAAGCTTCTGCAAATAAATCCTGCATTGGCTGTCTTTAGAAATCAGTTCAGCGGTGTATTTCGCTCTATCCTGGACAGTCAACTGCGGTTTGTCCGAACAGGCGACCAGCGTCACGGCAATCAGGGCTAAAACGGTTGTAGGGGAGCGCATCGAGGGGTTTCGAATAATTTAATTTTTCACGATAGCAGAGTTATCGTGCAGATGTATCAAGCAGGTTTTAGAGATCAAGCGAGACCGATTCTCCAACCGAACAGTCCACTTGAAATACCCTGCGATCCTCCAGGCGCAATGCCGTGAGATGGCCACCCCAGAGACAACCGGAATCAAGAGCCAGCAAGTTGTCCGTCACCTTCAGGCCAAGCGCCGACCAGTGGCCGGTCACGAGAACGGATTTCGCGCTTTTTCTTCCGGGTACTTCGAACCAGGGCATGTAGCCCTTCGGCGCATTGGTCGTTTCGCCCTTGGCATTGAAGTCCATGACCCCGTTTTCGGTGCAGAAGCGCATGCGGGTCATGGCATTGACGATGACACGCAGTCGCTCCCACCCGGCAAGCTTGTCGGACCAGCGATCGGGTTTGCTGCCCCACATGTTGGCGATGAACTTGCGATAGTTCTTGCCTTGCAGCGTGCTTTCGACTTCGCGCGCCAGATCACGAGCCTTCTTTGCCGACCATTGCGGGAGCAGCCCGGCATGAACTAGGCAGAAGTCTCCCTCGACGTGACACAGGCGCTGCTGGCGCAGCCAGTCCAGAAGTTCATCGCAGTCCGCCGCATCGAGAATCGCTTGCAGGGTGTCGTCCTTGCCGCGCGCTTTGGCACCACCTTCGGCAACCATGAGCAAGTAAAGATCGTGGTTGCCGAGGACAGTCAGCGCCGAGTCGCCGAGGCTCTTTACGAAACGGAGCGTTTCCAGCGACTTCGGCCCACGGTTGACCAGATCGCCGACCAGCCACAGGCGATCGTTGGCCGGGCTGAATCCGCAGCAGTCCAGCAGCTTTTCGAGGGAATTGAAACAGCCTTGAATATCGCCGATGGCGTAGGTGGCCATGTATCACCGATTCGTTGGAGTGTCCGATCGTGCGGGGCGCGACAGCGTCGACCCTTACCGATTTGTGTTGTTTGGAGTAATGTGCCACAGAATCGCTTGCACGCACAGATGAGGAGCCGGAGTGACCGCAAAAACGATAGACCATGACCGTCTTGACCGCATCGTCCTCGATGCGCGCAAGGCTCGTGAAACGCGCGAGAGCGGCTATCGCGAGCGGGCGCTCAAGATCTATCCGTGGATCTGCGGACGCTGCGCCCGTGAGTTTTCGCCGACCAACCTGCGCGAACTGACAGTTCACCATCGCGACCACAACCACGACAACAATCCGGTAGACGGCAGCAATTGGGAATTGCTCTGCGTCTATTGCCACGACAACGAGCACCAGAAGCAGATCGAAGCCGACCGCGGTTACAACGATGTCGGCGGAGTGCGGACAGGCGGTGCTTCGCACTCGCCTTTTGCCGATCTTAAATCCTTGCTCAAGGCCGGCGGCAAGAACTGAGAGGCGTTTTCCGGGTGCTCGGCCCGGACATGTTCGCAGGAGAAAAATGACATGATCGAGCTGTTTACCGCAGCGACGCCGAACGGCCATAAGGTTTCGATCGCGCTGGAAGAATTGAGGTTGCCCTACAACCTGCGTGTCCTCGATCTTGGGAAACTGGAGCAGAAACAGCCTTGGTTCTTGGCGGTCAATCCCAACGGGCGGATCCCCGCCATCATCGATCACGATGCCGATGATTTCGCGGTCTTCGAATCGGGTGCCATCTTGATCTATCTCGCCGAAAAGACCGGCCGCTTGATGCCACACGATGCCAAGGGCCGGTCGCGTGTGTTGCAGTGGCTGATGCTCCAGATGGGTGGCATCGGGCCGATGATGGGCCAGGCGAATGTGTTCTTCCGTTACTTTCCGGAAAAGATACAGCCGGCAATTGACCGCTATCAGGGTGAATGCGCTCGCCTTTTCGGTGTTCTTGACCGGCATCTTGCGCACCATGAATACCTGGCCGGTGACTACTCGATTGCCGATATCGCCAACTGGGCCTGGGTGCGGACGCACAAGTGGTCGGGCGTGCCGGTCGCCGATTTTCCTCATCTGGGGCGCTGGCTGGCCCAGATTCGGGCACGGCCAGCGGTGCAGCAAGGGATTTTGCAACCGCTGTCGAATGTCGATGCGCGCGACGATGCTGAAGAGGCGCGGAAATTTTCCGAAGAAGCGCGCAAGATGGTCGAAATGGGAAAAGCGCAGACAGGAACGGAGGCTGGATTATGAAACTCTATACCGCGGCCCGGACGCCGAATCCGCGCCGCGTGGACATGTTCCTCGTGGAAAAGGGCGTTCATGAAATTGAGCGAATTCAAATCGACCTGAATGCCGGGCGGCACAAGGAGCCTGCCTTTCTGGCGCGTAATCCGCTGGCTAAGGTGCCGGTTCTCGAACTTGATGACGGTCGCTTCCTAGCCGAGTCGCGGGCGATCTGTACCTATCTCGAAGTACTCCACCCGGAACCCAATCTGATGGGCCGCGACGGCGAGGAACGGGCCTTCATCGAAATGGCCGACCGTCAGGTTGAGTTCAGCATTTTCGCAGTCGGCGCCAATTGCATCCGCCATACCCATCCGGGTCTGGCAGCGCTCGAACAACCGCAGTTTCCGGATTTCGGAAAATCGCAGGGCGAGAAGATGCTGGAAGGCTTGCGCTGGCTTGACAGCCGGCTTGTCGCGCAGCCTTATGTCGCCGGCGAGCGCTTCACCATCGCCGACATCACGGCATTCTGCGCCATCGAGTTTCTGCGTCTGGTCAAGTTCAAACCAGCGGCTGCCGGCTTGAATCACCTTGCCGGCTGGCGTGACCGCATCGCCGAACGCCCGAGCGCGACGATGTGAGCATGGCTACTCCACAGTGACCGATTTCGCCAGGTTTCTCGGCTTGTCCACATCCGTTCCCTTGACCAGCGCGACATGGTAGGACATCAACTGCAGTGGAATCACATGCAGGATCGGCGACAGTTCGCCGTAATGCTCGGGCAGACGCAGGATATGCACCCCGTCTGATTCGGCAATTTCCGAGTCGCCATCGGCAAACACATACAATTCGCCACCACGCGCCTGGACTTCCTTGAGGTTGGATTTCAGCTTGTCGAGCAGCAGGTCGTTCGGGGCCACCGAGATCACCGGCATGTCGGCATCGACCAGCGCCAGCGGGCCGTGCTTCAATTCACCGGCCGGGTACGCTTCGGCGTGGATGTAGGAGATTTCCTTGAGTTTCAGGGCACCTTCCAGCGCAATCGGATAGTGCCGGCCACGCCCGAGAAAGAGGGCGTGGTGCTTGTCGGCAAAGCGTAGCGCCCAGGCCTTGATGTCGGTTTCCAGTTCGAGGACTTTGTTGACCGCAACCGGCAGGTGGCGCAGTTGGTCGATGTAAGCGCTTTCCTTGTCGGCGCTCAGGCGATCCTTTACCTTGGCCATGACCAGCGTCAGCAGGAAGAGTGCAGCAAGCTGGGTGGTGAAGGCCTTGGTCGAGGCGACGCCGATTTCCGGGCCGGCGCGGGTGATGAAGCGCAGCGTGCATTCGCGGACGATGGCCGATTCCGGGACGTTACAGATGGCCAGGGTTTTTTGTTGCCCGAGGCTCTTGGCATGACGCAGTGCGGCCAGGGTATCGGCGGTTTCGCCCGATTGCGAGATGGCGACGATCAGCTGGCGCGAGTTGGCGACCGAGGTGCGGTAGCGGTATTCGCTGGCGATTTCGACGGTGCACGGGACGCCGGC
>CAZGPO010000003.1:0-35100 GCA_964527745.1 uncultured Dechloromonas sp. | reverse complement strand
CCATCGCTGTCGACGACGATGACATGCTTGCCGGCGGAAAGCGCCTCGGCATCGCGGCGCAATTTGTCGATCAGGCTGACCATGTCGACCAACTCGTTTTCCGGCGGCGGCGCCGATTCGATTGAGGACAGCGTCAGCAGATCCTGGACAATCGCTTGCATACGCTTCGATTGCTCGGCCATCAGCGCCAGATAGCGCTGCCGTTCGTCGCGGTCGACCTCGATTTCCTGCAGGGTTTCGAGAAAACCGGCGAGCACGGTGAGCGGCGTGCGCAACTCGTGCGAAACATTGGCGACGAAATCGCGGTGCATGCGGTCGAGACGGTCGGATTGCGTCACATCCTTGATCTGCATGAGGCGGCGGTCACCGGCATAGGGAATGACGTGGATCGACAACACGCTGCCGTCCCCGCGATCGGAACGCAGGGTCAGCGGCCGGCTGAACTCGGTGCCGCCCAGATAAGCGACGAACTCCGGCAGGCGGACAAGATTGGCGATCGGCTGACCGCGATCGGTCTCCATGGCCAGGCCCAGTTGCCTCTCGGCGGTAGCGTTGCAGAACCTGATCTGATTCTGCAGATCGAGCACCACGACGCCGTCGGTCAACGCCTGCAAGGCGGAGATGACGCGCTCCAGATCATCATTCTGCTGGGCGATCCTGGCCCGCAAGTCCTTTTCGTGGCGATAGAGCCGGCCGAAGATGTCATCCCAGGCGCCTTTGCCTTCCAGCGAGTCATCGACGACCGGCGCCCTTGACCAACGGTCGAGCCGGGCGAAGTTGCGGAAGTGAAAAATCATCTGCAAGCCCAGACCGAGACTGAACACCATCCACCCGGCCGCCGGCGTGACAAAACGACCGACCGGCAGCGCGATGACCGCCGCCAGCAGGGTTAATAGCAACGCCTGGATCAGTTGCGCCGCCACCTGCCTCAGGTGCCCCGGAAGCGGTAGCCGGTGCCGCGCACCGTCTCGACCCGCTCGTGGTGGCCGCTCGCTTCCAGCGCCGCGCGCAGACGGCGGATATGCACGTCGACCGTGCGTTCTTCAATGAACACATGGTCGCCCCACACCTCGTCGAGCAACTGGGCCCGGCTATAGACGCGCTCGGCATGAGTCATGAAAAAGAACAGCAGGCGGAACTCCGTCGGGCCCAGATCGATCGGCTGGCTCCCGGCCAGCACGCGATGGGTCGCCGGATTGAGCGCGAGATTGCCGATTTCCACCGACTCGCCGGCGAGGTGCGGCGCCCGCCGGCGCAACACGGCCCGCACGCGGGCGACCAGTTCCTTGGGCGAGAACGGCTTGGTGACGTAATCGTCCGCCCCCGCCTCGAGCCCCTGCACCTTGTCTTCCTCGTGGGCACGGGCGGTCAGCATGATGATCGGCAACTCGCGGCTGCGCTCGTCGGCCCGTATTTTCTTGGCCAGCGCGACCCCGGACTGGCCGGGCAACATCCAGTCGAGCACGACGAGATCGGGCAACGCGGCGCGAATCGCCGATTCGGCCTCTTCGGCGCTCCCGGCGCGCACCACCAGGAAGCCGGCATGCTTGAGATTGATGACGACGAGTTCCTGGATCGCCGGTTCGTCTTCGACGACGAGGATCGTCGGTGTCACGCCTTGCTCTCCTTGGGCGGATGGCGGATGTCCCGGCCCTCGACGATGAAGACGACATGCTCGGCGATATTCTTCGCATGGTCGCCGATGCGCTCGACGGCGCGGGCAATCCAGATGATGTCGATCGACGTCGTGATGGTGCGCGGGTCTTCCATCATGTGTGTGATGAGTTGGCGCATGATCGACTTGAATTCGGTATCGACATCGGCATCGGCGCGGATGACGTGCTCGGCCAGTTGTGGATCGAGCCGGGCGAAGGCGTCCAGTGCATTGTGCAGCATGCCGAGCGCCGCCTCGGCAATGTGGCGGACGCCGATGCCGTATTGCGACGGCATCTGGCCGGCCTCGTAGATGCGGCGCACGCCCTTGGCAATTTTCTTGGCTTCGTCACCGGCCCGTTCGAGGTCGGTGACAATCTTGGTAATGCCGAAGACCAGGCGCAGGTCGGAAGCGGCCGGCTGGCGCTTGGCGATCAGATGCGCGCAGTCGTCGTCGATGGCCTTTTCGAGGTCATTGACCTTGCGGTCGGTTTCGACGATATGTTTCACACTACCCACTTCGCCACTGCTATAGGCCTCGATGGCTGCGGAAACCTGGGTTTCGACCAGGCCGCCCATTTGCAGTACGTGCGTGCGCAGCCCACCGAGATCTTCGTCGAACTGGCTGGAAAGATGCAGGGATTCGTTCATTTCGCTATCCTCGTCAGCCCATGCGGCCGGTAATGTAGTCTTCGGTGCGCTTGTCTTGCGGCTTGATGAATATTTCGTCGGTCTTGCCGAATTCGATCATCTCGCCAAGATACATGTAAGCGGTGTAGTCCGAAACACGGGCCGCCTGCTGCATGTTGTGGGTGACGATCAGGATCGTGACGCGCTTCTTCAATTCGTGTATCAATTCCTCGATGGCGCCGGTGGCAATCGGGTCGAGCGCCGAGGTCGGCTCGTCGAACAGCAGCAACTCGGGGTCGGTGGCCAGGGCGCGGGCGATGCACAGGCGCTGCTGCTGGCCGCCTGAAAGGTTGGGCGCCAGATCCTGCAGGCGGTCCTTGACCTCGTCCCAGATGGCACCACCGCGCAGCGCCTGTTCGACCTTGTCGTCCAGCACGCGCTTGTTCGTTTCGCCGCGTACGCGCAAGCCAAAGGCAACGTTTTCGTAGATCGTCTTGGGGAACGGGTTCGGCTTCTGGAAGACCATGCCGAGGCGCATCCTGACCTCGATCGGGTCGACATCGGAGGCGAGCAGGTCGATGTCATCGGGATGGAAGCGGATTTCGCCTTCGTAGCGGTTGCCCGGGTAGAGGTCGTGCATGCGGTTGAAGCTGCGCAGGTAGGTCGACTTGCCGCAGCCGGAAGGCCCGATCAGCGCGGTGACCTTCTTGTCGTAGATCGGCATGTTGATGTTCTTGAGCGCCTGGGCCTCGCCGTAATAGAAGTTGAGGTTGCGGGCTTCGGCCTTAAGCGCCGGTTTTTCGTGAATCAGCATTTACGACTCCATTTCAATATTCATTTCTGATCATTATTGCGCGTCAACCGCGACAATCACCATTTGATGTTCTTGCGCATCTTGTAGCGCAGGTAAATAGCGATGGCGTTCATCGACAGCACCATGACCATCAGCACGAAACCGGCGGCGGCGGCGTTGACCTCGAAGGCCGGGTCGGGACGCGAGGTCCAGTTGAAGATCTGGATCGGCATCACGGTGAAGGGCGACATCACCCATTCGAACAGCCCGGCCGGTGGCTCGCCGGTAAAGGGCACCGGGGGCAGGAAGGCGATGAAGGTCAGCGCGCCGATGGTGATGATCGGCGCCGTTTCGCCGATGGCGCGCGCGAGGCCGATGATGACGCCGGTCAGGATGCCGGGCATGGCGTAGGGGATGATGTGGTAGCGGCAGGTCTGCCAGCGCGTGGCGCCAACCGCCATCGAACCTTCGCGGATCATCGCCGGAATGGCGCGGATGGCTTCGCGGGTCGACACGATGACGATGGGCAGAATCAGCAGGGCCAGCGTCAGGCCGGCCGACAGGATGCTCTGCCCGAAGCCGAAGGCATAGACGAAAATCCCCAGTGCCAGCAGACCATAGACGATCGAGGGCACCGCTGCCAGATTGGTGATGTTGATCTCGATGATGTCGGTCACCCAGTTGCGCTTGGCGTACTCTTCCAAATAGATGCCGGCGGCGACGCCGAGCGGCACCGCAGCCATGGCGGTCACGAACATGACCAGGATGGTGCCGACCCAGGCCGACAGGATGCCGGACTGCGCTGCCTTGCGCGAGGCGAAGTTGGTGAAGAAGTCGAGATTCAGACGTTCCATGCCACGCTGCAGCATGTCGCCGACCAACAGGAATATCACCAGCAGGCCGATGGCCAGGCAGATGATGCCCAGCGCCTGAAAAATCGTGTCCTTCATTTTGCCGCGCGCAATCAGGGCGCGGATTTGTTCAGTCGTCAATGCCTGCATTTTAGTAAGCCTCCCGGAAACGACGGCGCATCCACTGGCCGATGATGTTGAAGGCCAGCGTGATCAGCAGCAGGGTCAGGCCCGCCGCAAAAATGGTCTGGTAGCCGATCGAACCGTGCGGCAAGTCACCCAGCGCCACCTGAACGATGTAGGAAGTGATGGTGGCCGCCGGTTCCATGGGGTTCCAGGTCAGGTTGGGCTGCATGCCGGCGGCCACGGCGAGAATCATCGTTTCGCCGACGGCGCGCGAGATACCGAGAATGTAGGAGGCTGCCAGACCGGAAACGGCGGCCGGCACCACGACATGGAGCGCCGTGTGCAGCTTGGTCGCCCCCATGGCATAGGAACCCTCGCGCATGCTCATCGGCACCGCGCGCATGGCATCCTCGGAAAGCGAGGCAATGTAGGGCACGATCATGATGCCCATGACCAGACCGGCGGAGAGCAGCGAGAAGCCCGGCAGTTCGGGGAACACTTTCTGCAGCAGCGGGGTCACTATCAACAGGGCAAAGTAGCCGAAGACAATGGTCGGGATGCCGCCCAGCAGTTCAAGAATGGGTTTGGCCGCTTCGCGTACCTTCGGGTTGGCGAACTCGGACAGGTAGATGGCGATGACGGTACCCATCGGGATAGCCACTAGCAAGGCCACGCCGGACGAAACCACGGTACCGGATACGAGCACCATGATGCCGTAATGGGCGTCATCGAACAGCGGCGTCCATTGGTTGTCGGTCAGGAAATCTACAATACTGACATGCTGGAAAAAATGGTACGACTCGGAAACGAGCACATAAACGATACCGACCGTGGTCAGCACCGACACCGCGGCGGCGGCAAACAGCACGGCCTCGATGAGGCGTTCGCTGATGTTGCGCGTAAATTTCCTGGAGAGGCGGTCGCTGACCTGGTGCAGGTCGGAAACGTTTTTGGCGGACATGGCGTGATTCACTTGAGAGGTTCTCCCGGATGAAAATCCGGCCCCATGCGGGGCCGGACTTCCGGCGACAGGCGCCAGGGCGCCCGCGCACAGTTTACATCTTGGCTTCGCGTTTCATCAGGTCATCGATCGTGATGCCGACTTCGTTCTTGCCGCCGAAAACGGTACCGATCTTGTTGTCCTTGACATGCTTCAGGTTGCCTTCGTAGGCATCCTTCGGCAGCGGCACATATTTGACTTCACGCACCAGCTTCTCGGCGTTCTTCATGTAGAAATCGACGAATTCGCGGACTTCCGGCTTGTCCAGCGACGACTTCTTGACATAAACGAAAATCGGGCGCGAGAGCGGTTGATAGCTGGCGTTCTCGACGTTGGCGCCAGACGGCTCGACCGCCTTGCCGGTCTTTGGATTGACGATCGGCAGTCCCTTCAGGCGGCTCTGGTTCTCGGCATAGTAAGCGTAGCCGAAGTAGCCGATGGCATTGACATCGCGCGACACGCCCTGCACCAGCACGTTGTCGTCCTCGGAGGCGGTGAAGTCGCCGCGCGACGACTTGGGCTTGCCGACGACGGCCTCGGTGAAGTACTCGAAGGTACCCGAGTCGGCACCGGCACCGAACAGCTTCATCGGCGCATCCGGCCAGGCCGGGTTGACGTCGCTCCACTTCATGACCTTGCCCTGGGCAGCCGGCTCCCACATCTTCTTGAGCTCGTCGACGGTAGCCTGCTTGAGGAAGGTGTTCTTGGGATTGATGACGACGGTCAGCGCATCGTAGGCAACCGGCATTTCGATGTACTCGACACCGGCGGCCTTGCAGTCTTCCATTTCCTTGGCCGTGATCGGGCGGGAAGCGTTCGAAAAATCGGTCTCGCCGCGGCAAAATTTCTTGAAGCCGCCGCCGGTACCGGAAATACCCACCGTTACCTTGACGGCGTTCTTCTTGGCTTTCTGGAATTCCTCGGCAACGGCTTCGGTAATCGGATAAACGGTCGATGAACCGTCAACCTTGACGATCTGGGCCTGCGCAGCCTGGGCGCCGAACAGGGCAATACCGGCCACTGCCAACGCCGAGATGATCTTGGATTGCTTGAACATAGTGGGTAACTCCTGGACATGATTGGTTGAACAACAATGTGCAGGTTACCCACGCTTTGTTACAGCCGGATGACAGGCCGTAACAAAGCGCCGTGTGGCTGATTCAGCCCTTTTTTGCCGGTCGACCGGTCTTGATGCGATCCACGCGCGCCATCACGGTAGTCAGTTCGACATCGTTCAAAACGGACAGCAACGCGAGGCCGGCTCGCATCAGTTCGCTGCGCTTGACTGAACCGCCAAGCGCCGCAATGCGTTTCTTGAGCGCCGGAATCTGCGCATACTCGATTTCCGGCATGGTAATGGCATGACGAACCGTTTTTTGCCGCTTGCTCTTTGGCGCCTTGCCTGCCTTGTTGCCGGGTGCCGGCGGCACGCTGGGCGGCTGGGCAATCTTGACCGCCTGGGCCTTGGCGAGTGCATCGGCAAGCGCCATCCGGTTCTTTGCCTTCGTCTCTTCCAGCCGGCTGAGTCGTGGCCTGGGCTTGGCCGCCACCGGTTTGTTGGTGGGCGCCTTGGGAGCTACAGCTTTGGCTGGCGCAGCCTTGACTGCCGCCGATTTCGCTGCGGCCGGTTTGCTGGCGACCGACGGTTTGGCAGCGGCCGGTGCCGCAGTTTTGCCAAGATTTTCTTCGGGCATTATTTTCTCCATAAAAACAGTGCGTTAGTATATCGAATTGCGCCAGACCAAATGATTACATTTTTTTGACAGATAAAATCCCACAAACCACTGATAGCGAGACAAACCATGACCCAGGATGAACTCAAAAAGGCAGTCGCCCAAGCGGCGGCCGATTATGTCGCGGCGCACGCTGTGCAAGGCAGCATCATCGGCGTCGGCACCGGCTCGACGGCCAACTTTTTCATCGATGCGCTGGCGCCCCTGCGCGACAGTTTCAAGGGCGCCGTCGCCAGTTCCGAAGCGACGCGCAAGCGCCTCGAGGGCCACGGCTTCACGGTGTTCGACCTCAACGATGTCGACGCAATTCCTTTTTACGTGGATGGGGCCGACGAGATCGATGGCGGACTGAACATGATCAAGGGCGGCGGCGGCGCGTTGACGCGCGAGAAAATCGTCGCGGCGGTCGCTGCGAAATTCATCTGCATCTGCGATGAATCCAAGGTCGTCGAGACGATGGGCCGCTTCCCGCTGCCGGTCGAGGTCATTCCGATGGCGCGCGCCCATGTTGCGCGTGAACTGGCGAAACTCGGCGGCACCCCGGTCCTGCGCGAAGGCTTCGTCACCGACAACGGCAATCTGATCCTCGACGTCAAGGGCCTCGCAATCACCGACCCCAAGGCGCTCGAAGCGCAGATCAACCACATTACCGGCGTCGTCACCAACGGCCTGTTCGCCATCCGTCCGGCCGACCTGTTGCTGCTCGGCACTGCCGAAGGCGTCAGGACCGTGAGCTGATTCATTTTTCTGTCACATTGCGGCGCTAGTCTGGCGCCATTGATCGTCGCCGGGAGCGGGTAGATGGCGCGTTTAACCAGCTGCCAAAAGAACATTCCGCTCAGGGAAACAGGTGTTTCTCTCCATTTTGCCCGGCGTTGCCGGGTATTTTTTTGCCTGGCGGAAACCTTTTGGTGAATCGTTGCGGTCAACCAGGAAAACGGCACGATTTTTACGCGCACCTGCAAGCTCGGGCTTTAATCATCCTGTAACGCAGGCATCGCATCCTCTCCTTTCGCATAGCCTCACCGACCGGAGACGACGATGACCGACACTCTGTTCTGCTATTGCTGCAGAATCCATCACCCCAAGGATCAGATGCGCCGCTTTGCGACGCGAACCGGCACGCGCTGGCGCTGCCTGCGCAGCATCGAGGCGGCGGAACGCGAGACGGGCGAGCGCGATGCCTTCGGGCGGCGGCAATCGGAGCAGAACCGCCAGGCCGCGATCATGATGACCGAGCGCCTGGCCTTGCAGCATCTGGAGTCGCGCCGGCCATGAGCAAGCTGCAGATCCGGGCGCTTGACGTCCACGACCTGCTGCAGCTCGATGCCGCCATCGACCTGCTCGAGAACGCCTTTGCCGATCCCGAGCGCTACAGCCGCGAGCGCATCGTGTGGGAATTGCTGGCGGATAATGCGGCGTTCTACCGTCAGTTTTTCATCGCTGCCAAAGGCCGGCAGATCGTCGGCGTCGCCGGTGTCAAGGCTGCCGACTGGGCGCTCAAGACACACCTGCTTTACCTCTCGGCGGTAGCGCCCGAAATGCGTGGCAAGGGCATCGGCCGCGCTCTGCTCGACGCCCGCCTGGAATGGATCAAGCGAAAATTCGACGCGGGAAGAATCCTGGTCTCTACGGCCCGCGCGAAACGCTTTCGTGAATGTGGCTTCAGCGAGATGCCGGAAGGCGAAATAGAAGGCCGACACCTGATGCTTTGCCGCTTCTAGAGGTCTGCCTCGTCATTGGCGTAGCTGGATTTGCGCGACTGGCCAGCGATGCGTGTCACGCGCTTGCAACATGAAATGGCGATAGTTGGCGAAATCATCCAAGCGAGGAACATCATGGGTAATTCGTCTTGCGATCATGACGCCACCGGACGCGATCATGACTTCATGTTCGAGACGCTGGCCGACCCGTTTCGCCGCCGCCTTCTATCACTGGCAGCCCTAAGCACGACGAGCGTCGCGCTGGCCGCAGCCGGCCTCCCGCTGCCCAGCCTGGCGGTCAGCGCCGGCCGCGCTGCCGGAGCGCTCCAGGATTTCATGGGCATCCCGGCCTCCACGGCCGATCTCGTCCTTGTCCCCGAAGGTTACGCGGTCAGCCTGCTCTATGCCTGGGGCGACCCGATCTCAGACGGCCCGCGCGCCCGTCCGGATGCCGGTGATGATGCCGCCGCCCAGATGCAACAGGCTGGCATGCACCATGACGGTCTGCATTTCTTCCCCTTCATCGAGCACGGCAAGCCGTCGTCAACCCACGGCCTGCTCTGCATCAATCACGAATACGCCGACGACGGACTGCTGCACGTCGGCGGCATGGCGAACTGGAGCGCCGAAAAAGTAGCCAAGTCGAAGGCAGCGCATGGCGTGTCGGTAATCGAGGTACGGCGCGACAAGAACGGCTGGCAGGTCATCCGCCCGTCATCGCTGGCGCGCCGCATCAGCGCCGATACGCCATGCCGGATCAGCGGACCGGCACGCAGCCACCCGGCGCTGGTGACCGCCGCCGACAGTCGGGGCGAAGTCGTCCTTGGCACGATCAACAACTGCGCGATGGGCTTCACGCCGTGGGGAACCTACCTGACCTGCGAAGAGAACTTCAACGGTTATTTCAAGGGACCGGCACAACCGATCGCCGACCAGAAACGTTACGGCGTGAGCGAAAAGACTGCCGGTTATCGCTGGCACGAACACGACGAGCGTTTTGACGCCACACGGCACCCCAACGAAGCCAACCGCTTCGGCTGGGTCGTCGAAATCGACCCCTGGAATCCTGGCCAGGCACCGGTCAAGCGCACCGCCCTCGGGCGCTTCAAGCACGAAGGGGCAACCGTGACGCTAACCCCCGACGGACGGGCCGTGGTTTACATGGGCGACGACGAGCGTTTCGAATATATCTACAAATTCGTGACGCGCGACCGCTACCGCCCCGGCAGCCCCAACAACGTCGGCTTGCTCGACGACGGTACCCTCTACGTCGCGCGCTTCGCCGAAGACGGCACGGGCCGCTGGTTGCCGCTGCGGCATGGCGAAAATTATCCGCAGGGCGGGTTGACCGCAGCAAATGGCTTCACCAGCCAGGGCGATGTCGTGATTCGTTGCCGTCAGGCGGCGGACCTCGCCGGCGCGACGAAAATGGACCGCCCCGAGTGGATTGCGGTGCACCCGAAAAGCGGCGAGGTCTATGTCACGCTGACCAACAACAGCAAGCGCGGCGCAACCGGGCCGGCCGGCCCGGACGCCGCCAACCCGCGTCCGGAAAACCATTTCGGGCATATCGTTCGCTGGCGCGAAAAGGGCGGAAACGCGGCGGCAACCACATTCGAATGGGACATTTTCGCGCTGGCCGGCGATCCGCAAAATTCCACCCCCGACAAACAGGGCAACATCAGGGGCGACGCCTACGGCTGCCCGGACGGACTGTGGTTCGACCCGGCGGGTCGCCTGTGGATCCAGACCGACATATCGACCAGCGTACTGAACCAGGGCGATTTCGCCAACCTGGGCAACAACCAGATGCTGGTTGCCGACATCCGTGACGGCACGACCCGCCGCTTTCTGACCGGGCCGAAAGGCTGCGAACTGACCGGCATCACAACGACGCCGGACGGCAAGACGCTGTTCGTCAATATCCAGCACCCCGGCGAAACTGCCAGCGAGCGCTCCGACCCGGCAAATCCGACCGCCGTTTCGGCCTGGCCGGCCAATCAGTTTGCGCAGGCTGTGGGTGGCCGCCCGCGCTCGGCCACGATCGTGATCACGCGACCGGATGGCCGGCCGGTAGCCGGCTGATCCTGAAAGACAAAAACCCCGCCGCAGCGGGGTTTCTCGGGCGCGGGAACGGTCTCAGGCCGCGGGCGGCGGCACGTATCCCTGGATCTGATCGGCACCGTCGCCAAAGAAGTGTTTTTCGACCTGTTCCATCAGGTACTTGCGGTGCTTTGCATCGACCAGGTTGAGCCGGTTTTCGTTGATGATCATGGTTTGCAGCTTGATCCACTGCTGCCAGGCCTCTTTCGAGACATTCTCGAAAACCCGCTGCCCGAGCGCGCCCGGATAGGGCGGGAAATCCAGACCTTCAGCCTCGCGGCCAAGTTTGATGCAATTGACGGTACGTGCCATGTAAAACTCCGTGCTGTTGATGTGGCCGATTATAAAGCCTTGGCGAGAACCTTGGAACGCCGTTGATAATTGTACATATCGCGCTTGTTGGCCGGTAACTCATCGACTGAAACCAGTTTGAAACCGCGCTCGACAAACCAGTGCTCGGTCCGTGTGGTCAGCACGAACAGGCGCTTGATGCCGGCTTTGCGGGCGCGCTTCTCGATACGTTTCATCAGTTGCTCGCCGTATCCCCACTCGCGGTGCTCGTGACTGACCGCCAGGCAGGCGAGTTCGGCCTCGTCGTCGGAATGCCGATATAGCGCCGCGCAACCGACGATGATGCCGTCGTGCTCCATGATCGAAAAAAGCTCGATCTCGCGCTCCAGCAGTTCGCGCGGCCGATGGACGAGGATGCCTTCCGCTTCCATCGGCTCGATCAGGGCAATCAAAGCCCCGATGTCGTCCGGCTTGGCTTCACGGATGTTTTCCAGCGATTCGCGCGAAACGACGGTGCCGACGCCATCATGCGTAAACAATTCGCGGAGCAGGGCGCCATCATGCTCGAAACCAACGAGGTGCACCCGGCCGACCCCGGAGCGACTGGCGCGCACGACACAGGGCAGGTAGCGGCGCATGTCCGACGACAGCCAGTCGCCAGATTTCATGATCTCGGCGACCTCGTCGGCAGTCATCGCATCGAGCAATGTACCTTCCGGATCGGTAACCCCGCGGCTGTCGGTCAGGAACAACAGCTTGTCGGCCTTGATCGCCACGGCAACCGCTTCGGCGGCCTCTTCCATCTGCAGGTTGAATATCTCGCCGGTCGCTGACGGCCCTTCGCAGTTGAGCAGGACAATGTTGCCGAGGGCAAGCTGGGCGTTGATGCCTTCGGCGTCGACCTTGCGCACCTTGCCGGCGTAATGCATGTCAATCCCGTCGAGCACGCCGATCGGCTGACCGGTGATGAAATTGCCACCGATCACACGGATCCGGCTGTTGGCCATCGGCGTATTCGGCAGCCCCTGCGACAACATCGCCTCGATTTCGATATAGACGCTGCCCACCGCATCGAGCACGCAATCGAGGGTTTCCGCGTCGGTCACCCGGTAGCCGCGGTGGTACTTCGATTCCAGATTCTTCTCGCGCAACTCTTCCTCGATCTGCGGCCGGGCACCATGCACCAGCACCAGGCGGATGCCGAGGCTGACCAGCAGATTGACGTCGTAAGCCAGCGTTTTGGCAAATTCGCTGGCCACCGCCTTGCCTCCGAAGGCAATGACGAAGGTCTTGCCGCGAAAGGCATTGATGTAGGGCGTGACTGCCCGGAACCAGGAGACGAAATGTTCGTCGTGGGATGTATCGTTCATTTTTGTTTGTGTTTTCCTTTGTCACCTTCGAGCGTATTTTCAAGGCGCTCGCAAATCGTTCTCAGCACTTTGGCCCGGGCGAAATTCTTGTCGTTGGCTTCGATCAGGGTCCACGGCGCCAGGCCAGTCGAGGTACGGTCGACCATGTCGCAGGCCGCCGCAGCATAGTCATCCCAGCGCTCACGGTTGCGCCAGTCCTCGTCGGTGATCTTGAAGCGCTTGAAGTCGATCTCCTCGCGCGCCTTGAAACGGTGCAACTGCTCGTCGGCACTGATCTGCAGCCAGAACTTGATAACCACCGTCCCGGCCTGGGCCAACTGGTGCTCGAAATCGTTGATCTCGGCATAGGCGCGCAACCAGTCGGCTTCGGAGCAAAAGCCTTCGACCCGCTCGACCAGCACCCGGCCATACCAGGAGCGATCGAATAGCGCCACCCGGCCGGTATGCGGCACATGCCGCCAGAAGCGCCACAGATAGGGCTGCGCCCGTTCCTCATCGGTCGGCGCGGCAATCGGAATGATCTGGTAGTGCCGGGCATCCATAGCGCCAGCCACCCGGCGAATACTGCCGCCTTTACCGGCTGCGTCGGATCCCTCGAAAACCAGCACCAGCGAGTGCTTTTCAACAAAGCGCGGATCGCGTACCAGTTCGGAAAGCCGCGCCTGATACTTGGCGAGTTCACTCTCGTAAGCCTTTTTGGCCAATTTCTGTGTCAGGTCCAGTTCGCTGAGCACGGTCTTGCAATCAATGGCCGGCATGACCGGCGGCGCCACCGGCACCGACTGGCGCCCCTGCTGCAGACGATGCTGGATGGCATCGAGCACGACGCGCCCGACAGTCAGCGAGCGATAGGCATCGTCGGTACCCTCGACGATGATCCATGGTGCCTTGGCGGTATTGGTCACACGCAGGACATGACCGGCAACCTCCTGCAATTTGTCGTAGGTCTTGATCCGGTCGTAACTCGCCGGAGTTACGCGCCAGGCAGTACGCGGGTCCTTTTCCAGTTTCTTCAGGCGCTGTACCTGTCCTTCCTTTGAAAGATGAAACCAGAACTTCAGAACCAGCGCGCCCTCGTTGACCAGCATGCTTTCGAAGCGATTGATGTCGTCGAGCTGATCATCCAGCGCCGTACGCCGCATGGTGCCGGCGATGCGCTCGGCGATCGGCTGCGAATACCATGAACCGGCGAATACGCCTACCTTGCCTTGCGGCGGCAAGGCACGCCAGTAGCGCCACATGTAGGGACGTGCGCGCTCCTCGTCGCTTGCCTCGGAGAACGCCAGGGTCGAGATGTGCCTGGGATCCATCCACGAATACAGCAGATTGATGGTTTCGCCCTTGCCGCTGCCGTCGACCCCGCTGACCAGGATGACGACCTGGAATTCCTTTTTCTGCAGCATGTCGTACTGAGCGTCGAGCAACGCCGCTCGCAACTTGGGAACCTCTTTCTTGAAGGTTGACTTATCTATGGTGTGTCCCAGTTCCGCCGATTCAAACACGCTTCACCCCCCCCTGAAATCGCCCCACAAGGCCTGCATTGCAGCCAGCGCTGCAAGGCCTGCCGTTTCCGTCCGCAAAATGCGCGGCCCCATTCGCACCGCCATGAACCCGACCTGCCGGGCGGCGATGATCTCCTGCGGATCGAGCCCGCCCTCGGCGCCGATCAGCATCTGTACGTTCTGCGCCGGCGGCAGGTCGACCAGCGCCTGCTCGCCATCCGGCGCCAGAATCAGCCGCAACGTCCCGTCGGCTGGTCGCGCCAGCCAGCTTTCCAGCTTCTCCAACGGCGCCAGTTGCGGCACCTGATTGCGTCCGCACTGCTCGCAGGCTGCCGCCGCGACGCCCTGCCAGTGCGCCACCCGCCGCGCCGCCCGCTCACCGGTCAGGCGAATGACGCTGCGCCGACTGTCGACCGGAACGATATGCGAGACGCCCAGTTCGACCGTCTTCTGTACCGTGTAATCCATTTTTTCACCGGCCTGGACCGCCTGAACCAGAGTGACCTTCAATCCGGACTCGCGCTCGACGTCGTGCCAAACACCCAGCGCTGCAACGACGCGGTCCTTCTCGATACGTTCGATGCGTGCCTCATATTCGCCGCCGCGTCCGTCGAATAGCACGATTTCCGCCCCCGGCGGCAAGCGCAGGACGCGCACGGCATGACGCGCCACCGGCTCGGGCAGGTCGATATGGGCACCCGGTGCAAGTGCCTCGCGGCAGTAAAAACGCGGCTGATTCATCGGTGCTATTATGTGCGAAATCAAAGCACAGGTGAGAAACATGGCGTCATTGAACCCACCGGTCTGCGACTTCGGTTTGCCGGCCGCCGACTTCGACCTACCCGGCACCGACGGGCATCGTCACACGCTGGCCAGTTGCCGGGGACCGAATGGCCTTTTGGTGATGTTCATCTGCAATCACTGCCCCTATGTCAAGGCCGTCATCGACCGCATCGTGCGCGACACTCGCGAACTTGCCACCCTTGGCATCGGCAGCGTGGCGATCATGAGCAATGACGTGGTGGCCTACCCCGAGGATTCGCTCGGGCACATGACGCAACTGGCGCGCCAGCTCGACTTTCCCTTCCCCTACCTTTACGACGAAAGCCAGACGGTGGCACGCGCCTATGGCGCCGTATGCACGCCGGACTTCTTCGGCTACAACAACAGGCTGGAGCTACAGTATCGTGGGCGTCTCGATGCCTCCGGGCGCAATCCGAACCCGCCCGACGCGCCGCGCGAACTGTTCGCGGCGATGCGCCAGATTGCCGAAAGCGGACAAGGCCCCAGAGAGCAGACTGCGTCGATCGGCTGTTCGATCAAGTGGCGAGCCGACTGAGGCTGCTTTCCGGTTACTGTTCGCGCCCTTTCGCATGCGCATCGAGACGATCGAGCACGAACCCGGCCACATTGCCGACCAGGCGATTGCCGACCCGAATCGAGAAGTAGACACTTTCGGTAATTTTCAGGTGCGCCTGCTCGACCGCACGAACCTGCACCGCAATTGGTTTGATTCCCGCCAGTAGACCATAGGGCAGGCGCGTCATCGTGCGCTGCACTTCGTTAATGGCGAGCGCAGCCGCATCGATTGCCTCTTCGGCGAGGTCCTTGGCGCCACGGATCTGGCGCAGGGTCTTGGCTTCCATGAATAATCCTTTCAGGCGCTCGCGCACCATTGCTTGATCCGGGCGTAGACCGCTTCGTCATGTGCCAACTGCATGTGCGCCACTCCCGGGAACAGCGCGACATGTTCGCCTGCCTGCGGCGGTTGCACAAGTCCGTCACCAAAAAGCCTGGAGGCCAGATGTTCGGGGTCATCGGTCACCGTGCCGGCAATCAGGTAGTGCTTCGCGCTGGCCAGCCAGGGGACGCTGGTACTGAAGTCGATACCCTCGAGCAGCGTGCCGTAACGCAGATCCTTGATCCCCTGACTGCGCTGGTTGGCGAGGTCGCCGACCAGCGCAGTTACCGGGTGCGGAACCGCATGCAGCAGCTTCGTCACCAGATGCCCCATTCGTTCGAGAGCAGCCCCCTCGTGCGGAGTGCCCAGATAAAAAACCCGGCTGACCTTACTGACCCAGCTCGCTTCGCGGCACGCGCCGTAATGACAGGCAGCGCGCAAGACCAGCCCGCCCATGCTGTGGCCGATCAGGACCAGATCGTCAACTGGCACCGGGTAGACAGCAAGCAAGTGTTCGAGCAGCGTATCGAGCCTCTGGCCGTTGTAGGCAATCGGCAAGCCGGTGTTATAGCGCAGCGAAAATGGCGTGTAACCGAGATCGTACTGCAATGCGCTACCGTAGGAGCGTGCAGGGTTGCCGGGGAAGTCAAAGGCGCCTTCATGGCAACACAGCCCGTGGACCAGCACGCACAGCTTTCCCGTCGGCAATGGACAAGCCGCGCTCAAGGCAGCAGTAGACAGTTCCAGAGGAAGGTTGTTGCGATAAAACGCCATGTCGATGGCCAGCCCGTTTTCCCGCTCGCTCAGGTAATCACCGAAACAACCGTTGAGGAAACTGGCTGCCGTGTCGCCCCAGGTCGGCCGTATCACCGAATTGTTTTTTTCTTCGGCCATGCCGAAATTCCGTCCTGATGCAATTGATAGGGTTTTGAGCCTACGCCGGAAACGTCTATCTGAATAGGCGATGCTGCCAAATTCGTCCGCTTGGCCTAAGTTAAATGATTTATCAAAGACAATAGAATCGTATTTCAGGGTATCCAGATATAGCTTTTTTAGCGATAATCAGAATTTATTTCGGGCGCTCTCCATAATCAGCGAACAGCCATAAGGGACAATTCACATGAGTTCAAATACGCAACAGCAAACAGCCGTCTTCAATCCCATTACCGGCGCCATTCGTGCTCTGGCGATGGACGCTGTACAGCAGGCCAACTCCGGTCACCCGGGCGCCCCGATGGGTATGGCCGAAATTGCCGAAGTGCTTTGGCGCCGCCATCTTCGCCACAACCCGGCGAACCCGAACTGGCCTGACCGCGACCGTTTCGTGATGTCCAACGGCCATGGCTCGATGCTGGTTTACGCCCTACTGCACCTGACCGGCTACGACCTGTCGATCGACGACCTGAAGAGTTTCCGCCAGCTGCACTCGAAGACTGCCGGCCATCCTGAATATGGCATTACCGTCGGCGTCGAAACGACGACCGGGCCACTCGGCCAGGGGATCACCAACGCCGTCGGCTTCGCGCTCGCGGAAAAGGTTCTGGCCGCCGAATTCAACAAGCCCGGCCACGAAATCGTCAACCATCACACCTACGTCTTTATGGGCGATGGCTGCCTGATGGAAGGCGTTTCGCATGAAGCCTGTTCGCTGGCCGGCACTCTGGGTCTCGGCAAGCTGATCGCCTTCTGGGACGACAACCGCATTTCGATCGACGGTCACGTCGAAGGCTGGTTTACCGATCACACGCCGGGACGCTTCGAATCCTACGGCTGGCATGTCATTCCCGATGTCGATGGTCACGATGCCGACGCCATCGAAAAGGCGCTGCTCGCTGCCCGTGCCGTCACCGACAAGCCCAGCCTGATCTGCTGCCGGACGACGATCGGTATGGGTTCGCCCAACAAGCAGGGCAGCCACGATTGTCACGGTGCACCGCTCGGCAAAGACGAAATTGCTGCTACCCGCGAATGTATCGGCTGGCCGCATGCGCCGTTCGAGATCCCGGCTGAAGTTTATTCCGCCTGGGACGGCAAGGTCCGTGGTGCCACCTTCGAAGAAAACTGGAACGCCCGCTTCGCCGCCTACCGCGCCGCCTTCCCGGCCGAAGCCGCCGAATTTGAACGCCGCGTCATGAAACGCGAATTGCCGGCCAACTGGGCGGCGACCAAGGCGGCCTACATCGCTTCGTGCCGCGAAAAATCCGAAAATATCGCTACTCGCAAGGCCTCGCAAAATGCTCTCGCTGCGCTGGTTCCGGCGGTGCCGGAAATCTTCGGCGGTTCAGCCGACCTGGCCGGCTCTAACCTGACCTTCGTCAAGGGCAGCAAGGGCGTCACCCGTAGCGAAGGCGGCAACTACTGCTACTACGGTGTCCGCGAATTCGGCATGACCGCCATCGCCAACGGCATTGCGCTGCACGGCGGCCTGCTGCCGTACACCGCGACCTTCCTGGTCTTTTCCGACTATGCCCGCAACGGCATCCGCATGGCGGCGCTGATGAAGCAGCGCCAGATCATGGTCTACACCCATGACTCCATCGGCCTCGGCGAAGACGGCCCGACGCACCAGCCGATCGAGCACATTCCCAGCCTGCGCATCATCCCGAATCTCGATGTCTGGCGCCCGGCCGACGCAACCGAAACGGCAATCGCCTGGACTTGCGCGATCGAACGCGCCGATGGCCCGAGCATGCTGGCGCTGTCACGGCAGAACCTGCCGACCGTAACCGCCAAGGCCAGCGATGCAGATATCGCCAAGGGCGGCTACGTGCTCGCCGATTGCGACGGCGCAGCGAAGGTCACCTTCATCGCCACCGGCTCGGAAATCAAGCTGGCGCTCGATGCCCAGGCCGCACTGGCCGGCGAAGGGATTGCCGCACGTGTCGTCTCGATGCCCTGCACCAATGTTTTCGACCGTCAGGACGCCGCCTACCGCAAGTCAGTCATCGGCCAGGCGCCGTGCGTGGCCATCGAGGCGACCCACCCGGATTTCTGGCACAAGTATGTGGGCACGAATGGCGCAGTAGTCGGCATCAACCGCTTCGGCGAATCCGCTCCCGCCGACAAGTTGTTCGAACTGTTCGGATTCACGGTCGCCAATGTCGTGAATACGGCCAAGGGGCTGCTGTCCTGATTTTTGAGAGGATTGACGTCAATTAAGTCGTTATTCCAGGGGCCGCAAGGCCCCTTTTTCTTTGCGCCCGGATGCACTGCGCATCCGGGCCAGACCCTATCATCAAAACCACTCAGGAGATCACCATGAACGTCATCAAAATCACCGACCTCGATCTATCCGGCAAGCGCATTTTCATTCGCGCCGACCTCAACGTCCCGCAGGACGACGCCGGCAACATCACCGAAGACACCCGCATCCGCGCCTCGCTGGCATCGATCCGTTACTGTCTCGACAAGGGCGCCGCAGTGATGGTCACTTCCCACCTCGGGCGGCCTACCGAAGGCGAATTCAAGCCGGCGGACAGCCTGCAGCCGGTCGCCGATCGCCTGAGCGAACTGCTCGGCTGTCCGGTGCGTCTGATCCAGAACTGGGTCGACGGCGGCTTTGACGTCAAGCCGGGCGAAATCGTTCTGCTCGAAAACTGCCGCGTCAACAAGGGCGAGAAGAAGAACAACGACGAACTGGCGCATAAGATGGCCAAGCTATGCGACATCTACGTCAATGACGCCTTCGGCACCGCCCACCGCGCCGAGGCCACGACCCACGGCATCGCACAGTTCGCGCCAGTCGCCTGCGCCGGCATGCTGATGGGCGCTGAAATCGATGCGCTGGGCAAGGCACTGCACAGCCCGGCACGGCCGCTGGTCGCCATCGTCGGCGGTTCCAAAGTATCGTCCAAGCTGACCATCCTCAAGACGCTGGCCGACAAGGTCGATCAACTGATCGTCGGCGGTGGCATCGCCAACACCTTCCTGCTCGCTGCCGGCAAACCGATCGGCAATTCGCTGGCCGAGGCCGATCTGGTCGACGAGGCACGCGCCATCATCGACATGATGAAGGCGCGCGGCGCCGAAGTGCCGCTGCCCAGCGACGTCGTCGTCGCCAAGGAATTCGCGGCAACCGCCATCGCGCGCACCGTCGGGGTTGATGCCGTGGCCGCCGACGACCGCATCCTCGACGTCGGCCCGAAGACTGCCGCTCGTCTCTGCGACATCATCGTGAATGCCGGCACCATTGTCTGGAACGGACCGGTCGGAGTCTTCGAAATGCCGCAATTCGCCGGCGGCACCAAGATGCTGGCGGCGGCCATCGCCCATTCCGAGGCGTTCTCGATCGCCGGCGGCGGCGACACGCTGGCCGCCATCGCCAAGTTCGACATTCACGATCAGGTCGGCTACATCTCGACCGGAGGCGGCGCCTTCCTTGAATTCCTCGAAGGCAAGGTCCTGCCGGCAATCGCCATTCTCGAAGCGCGCGCGGCCAAATAAAGCCTGTCATCACGTCGACCGCAAACTGTCACGGTCGACGTGTAAAAACACCAAAATACATATCCGCAAATCAAAGGAATCCATGTTACGTCACACCAAAATCGTCGCCACGCTCGGCCCCGCCTCATCAACGCAGGAAGTTCTCGAACGCCTGGTCGAGGCCGGGGTCGACGTTGTCCGCATGAATTTTTCACATGGCAGTGCCGAGGATCATCAGGCACGTGCCGCCGGCATTCGCGCGGCCGCCGCCAAATATGGCCGGACGATCGGCATCCTCGGCGATCTCCAGGGTCCGAAAATTCGCGTCGGCAAATTCGCCGGTGACAAAGTCACTCTGGTCGCCGGTGAACGCTTTATTCTCGACGCACAATGCACGCTCGGCAACCAGGAGCGCGTCGGGCTCGATTACAAGGAACTGCCAAAGGATGTCAAAGCCGACGACGTGCTGCTGCTCGACGATGGCCGTCTCAAACTGGTCGTTAGCGGTGTAAACGGCAGCGAGATTCATACCCGGGTGCTGGTCGGCGGCGTGTTGTCCAATAACAAGGGCATCAACCGCCAGGGTGGCGGCCTGACCGCGCCAGCGCTGACTGCCAAGGACATGGAGGACATCAAGACGGCGGCACTGATCGGTGTCGACTTTGTCGCCGTCTCCTTTCCCAAGAGCGCTTCCGACATGTACATGGCGCGCCAGTTGCTTCGTGCCGCCGGCAGCAACGCGGTGCTGATCGCCAAGATCGAACGCGTCGAAGCCGTCAACAACCTCGAGGAAATCCTCGAAGCCTCGGACGGGGTCATGGTGGCGCGCGGCGATCTCGCCGTCGAAATCGGTGATGCCGCAGTGCCGGCCCTGCAAAAACGCATGATCCGCATGGCGCGCGACCGCAACAAACTATCCATCATCGCCACACAGATGATGGAATCGATGATCCAGTCGCCAATTCCTACCCGCGCCGAGGTTTCCGACGTCGCCAATGCCGTACTCGATGGTACCGATGCGGTGATGCTGTCAGCAGAAACTGCCGCCGGAAAATATCCGGTGGAAACCGTCGAATCAATGGCCCGTATCTGCATCGAGGCCGAACGCTCCTCCGAGTGTACCCTCGAGCGCGAATTCCTCGACCGTGTGTTTACCCGCATCGACCAGTCGATCGCTTTGGCCGCGATCTGGACTTCACATCACCTCAACGTCAAGGCCATCGCCTCCCTCACCCAATCCGGTTCGACCGCGCTGTGGATGAGTCGCCTGAACTGCGGCGTACCGATCTACGCATTGACCCCGGACAACGTTTCGGTCGGCCGCATGGCGCTCTATCGCGGCGTTTGCCCGCTGTTGATGTCGCAGATGAATGACGACCGTGATCTGTTGCTGGCTGAAGCCGAGCAATTGCTGATCGATCGCAATGTGATCGCAAGCGGCGACCTGATCGTCCTCACCGCAGGGGAACCGGTTGGCTGCACCGGGGGAACGAACACGCTGAAGATCGTTCGGGTCGGCGGACATTAATCCAGCCGATCGAGTAGGAGTAAAATAAAAACATTATCCACATTATTAAGAAAAGGAGTAACCATGCCTCTCGTTTCCTTGCGTCAACTACTCGACCATGCCGCCGAACAGGGCTACGGTCTTCCCGCCTTCAACGTCAATAACATGGAGCAGGTCTGGGCCATCTGCGAGGCCGCCAGCCAGATGGATGCGCCGGTGATCATGCAGGCCTCGGCCGGCGCCCGCAAATATGCCGGCGAACCCTTCCTGCGCCACCAGATCCTGGCAGCCCTCGAAGCCTACCCGCATCTGCCCATCGTCATGCACCAGGACCACGGCCAAAGCCCGGCGGTCTGCATGGCCGCCATCCGCTCCGGTTTCACCTCGGTGATGATGGACGGCTCGCTGGAAGCCGATGGCAAGACCACGTCCTCCTACGAATACAACGTCGCCGTCTCGCGTGAAGTGGTCAAGTTCTCGCACTCGATCGGCGTCTCCGTCGAAGCCGAACTCGGCGTCCTCGGTTCGCTGGAAACGATGAAGGGCGACAAGGAAGACGGCCACGGCGCCGAAGGCCACATGACCCGCGAACAACTGCTGACCGACCCCGACCAGGCCGCCGACTTCGTCAAGCAGACCAACTGCGACGCGCTGGCCATCGCCATCGGCACCAGCCACGGCGCCTACAAATTCACCAAGAAGCCGACCGGCGACATCCTCGCCATCGACCGCATCAAGGAAATCCACGCCCGCATCCCGAACACCCATCTGGTCATGCACGGCTCTTCTTCCGTGCCGCAGGAACTGCTCGCCGAAATCCGCGAATTCGGCGGCGACATGAAGGAAACCTACGGCGTGCCGGTCGAGGAGATCGTCAAGGGCATTGCCCATGGCGTACGCAAGGTCAATATTGACACTGACATCCGTCTGGCGATGACCGGGGCCGTCCGCCGTTACATGGCAACCAATCCGGGCAAGTTCGACCCGCGCGACTACCTGAAGCCGGCCCGTGAAGCCGCCATGAAAATCTGCCAGGCCCGCTTCGAAGCCTTCGGTTGCGCCGGCCGTGCCAGCCAGATCAAGGCCATGCCGCTGGAAAAGATGGCCGAGCGTTACGCCAAGGGTGAACTGAACCAGATCGTCAAGTAAGACCCTGGTTCACATCGCACCAGCCACCGCCCACTCCGGGTGGTCGCTGGTGTTTTTTTAGGATCGGATCAGGTCGCGACCAGCGCGGCCTCGATCTCGGCGAAGGTCTTGGCGACCTCGAATGTCTGGATCGGCACTCCGAGGTGGCGTCCGATCGCCGTCGCGGAAAACATGCCGCGGATGGCATCGCGTTGCAGAACCGGATCATGCTCGACCACGACCGCGTGCTGGCGACCGAAGTTTTCCAGAGTACGCAGGATATGCCCGACTTCGGCATGCAAAACGTCTCCCACCGCAAGCGTGTCCATCATCTCGCGCGGTGTCATGACGTCGGCGACAGCCAGGTCGCTGTGCTTGCAACCACGCTCCTGAACCATCTTGATCGGCCGCTCGCCCATGGTGTCGCGTGCCGTTATGACACCGATAACGACATCGTCGAGTTCGGCAACGAACAGCAGACGTACCCCGCGTGAAATCATGATTTTTGTCGCCTCGCTTAACGAGGCATCGGGACGAACGGTGGCCGGTGTCACCCGCCGGAAATCGGTCATGACGCAAATTGCCGGGCTGGTCAGCGTAACGGTTGTGAAATTACTGAGTTGGCGGCAAACTGCGCCGGGATTCAGGCGTGTTGTCGGTAGCGGGTTATAGACTGCTCGTTCCATTTAATTCGTCCTTTTTCCAAAGCGCAGGCATTCGTTAAGGTATAAGAAATTCAACGACACATCGGGAAGCAGTATCCCAGAGTCCGCCAACCACCGTCAATCCGCAAATTCGTGTGCCGGGCACACCGGCAAGCCCGCAAATGCCTTGCTCAGCCAGCCTTGACAAGATCGAATGCGGCCAGCAAATCGGGCACCAGTGCATCACACTCCGCAGCGCTGACCGGCTGCCCTTCGTTGTATCCATACGGGACGCAGTAGGCCTGACATCCTGCGGCATGGGCAGCGTGAATGTCATGCTTCGAGTCGCCGATATGCAAGTTACGGTCGGGGCGTACGCCAAAGATTTCGCAGGCGTGCAGGATCGGCTCGGGGTGCGGCTTCTTGTGAGCGGTGGTATCCCCGGACACGATGACGTCGAAGAAATCGCTCATGCCCATGCGCTCGAGCAGCACCTCGGTGAACATGCCCGGCTTGTTGGTGACGACCCCCATTTTCACTCCACTTGCCTTCCAGGCTTTCAGGCCTTCGAGAACGCCAGGATAAACTTGGGCGAAGCGACCGTTGGAGGCCGTGTAGTGATGCTTGAAGGATTCGATCGCTTCATGCAGTTGTTTGGCAGTCGGCGGGTGGTCGCGGGTCAGACAGCGCTCGACCAGCACCGCCATGCCTTTGCCCACGAAACTGTGAATCTCCGCCAGCGTCCGCGGTGGCGCCCCGACATCGTCGAGCATCAGACGGCAGGCCTCGGCGAGATCAGCCACCGTGTCGAGCATGGTGCCGTCGAGGTCGAAGGTAACAGAGTCAAAACGCATCAGACGGCCTTCAACTCGGCACGCAGGGCACCAATGATCGAGTTGTAGCGCTGCGGATCGCTATCCTTGCCGGCACCATAGACGGCAGAGCCGGCGACGAAGGCGTCGACACCGGCACGGGCGATTTCGGCAATGTTGCCGGTATTGACCCCACCGTCGATTTCCAGACGGATGCGGCGACCGGTCTGTTGTTCGTAGGCATCGATCTTAGCCCGCGCCTGTTTCGCCTTGGCGAGCGTTCCGGGTATGAATTTCTGTCCACCGAAACCGGGGTTGACGCTCATCAGCAGGACGACATCGAGCTTGTCCATGACATAGTCCATGTAATCGAGCGGCGTCGCCGGATTGAAGACGAGACCGGATTTGCAACCGGCTTCACGGATCAGCGACAGGCTACGATCAACGTGTTCCGAAGCTTCCGGATGAAAGGTAATGATGTTGGCGCCAGCCTTGGCAAAGTCGGGGATGATGCGATCGACCGGCTTGACCATCAGGTGAACATCGATCGGCGCCGTGGTACACGGCCGGATCGCCTCACACACCAACGGCCCGATGGTCAGGTTGGGCACGTAATGGTTGTCCATCACGTCGAAGTGGATCCAGTCGGCTCCGGATGCTATGACGTTGGACACTTCCTCGCCCAGTTTGGCGAAGTTGGCGGAAAGGATGCTCGGGGCGATGATGAAATCGTTAGCGGACATGTTGAACTCCTTGATAAAGAAAAAAAGGCCCCGCGAACGGGGCCAAAGACGACGAATCGTCGCAGAGTGATCGGGTATGGGTTCGCGGAATCAACGACGGTACGTCGCCGCGATTTTCTCCAGTGAAAGTGGTTTGATACGGGATGCCTGACCGGCCGAGCCGAAGGCCTGGAAACGCAGGACGCAGATATCCTTGGCGGCGGCCGTGGCTGCCTTGAGGAAGAAGCGCGGATCGAACTCTTCCGGCTTCGTCGCCATTGCCTTGCGCATCGCGCCGGTCATCGCCAGGCGGATGTCGGTATCGATATTGACCTTGCGCACGCCGTTCTTGATGCCCTCGACAATTTCCTCGACCGGCACGCCATAGGTTTCCTTGATCTGGCCGCCGTATTGGCGAACGATCGCCAGCCATTCCTGCGGCACACTGGAGGAGCCGTGCATGACCAGATGGGTATTCGGGATGCGGGCGTGAATCGCCTTGATGCGGTCGATGGCGAGAATGTCGCCGGTCGGCGGCCGGCTGAACTTGTAGGCGCCGTGGCTGGTGCCGATGGCGATGGCCAGCGCGTCGACATTGGTCTTGGCGACAAAATCGGCAGCCTCATCGGGATCGGTCAGCATTTGCGAGTGATCGAGCTTGCCGGCCGCGCCGATACCGTCTTCCTCGCCGGCTTCGCCTGTTTCCAGCGAACCCAGGCAGCCCAGTTCGCCTTCGACCGACACACCGATGGCGTGGGCCATTTCGACGACCTTGGCGGTCACCGCGACGTTGTACTCATAGCTGGTCGGTGTCTTGCCGTCCTCGCCGAGCGAACCATCCATCATGACGCTGGAAAAGCCGCTGCGCATCGATGCCTGGCAGACAGCCGGCGACGTGCCATGGTCCTGGTGCATACAGACCGGAATATCCGGATATTGCTCGATGGCAGCTTCGACCAGCTTGCGCAGAAAAGGCTCGCCTGCGTACTTGCGGGCGCCGGCCGAGGCCTGCAGGATGACCGGACTGTCGCAGGCTTCGGCAGCCTGCATGATGGCCTGAATCTGCTCCATGTTATTGACGTTAAAAGCGGGTAGACCGTAGCTGTGCTCGGCTGCGTGATCGAGCAGCTGGCGGAGGGAAATCAGTGCCATGACAAGTCCTTTCTGGGTTATTTTGCGGCAGCGCGCGCGACCAGCGCAGCGACTGCAGGCAGCTCGCGGCCTTCGAGGAATTCCAAGAAGGCGCCACCACCGGTGGAAATATAGCCAATGTCGTCACTGACCTTGAATTGAGCGATCGCCGCCAACGTATCGCCGCCGCCGGCCACCGAGAATCCCGGCGAACGGGCGATGGCCTGCGACAGTGCTTCAGTGCCGCTGGCAAAAGCCGGAAACTCGAAAACGCCGAGTGGCCCGTTCCAGACGATGGTGCCGGCAGATTCGACGATATCGGCGATCACTTTTGCCGTCTGCGGACCGACGTCAAAGATCATTTCGTCGGGTTGCACCTGATCGGCGGCACGTTGCGTTGCCGCAGCATCCGGCGAAAATTCCTTGGCCACCACGACATCGCTCGGAATCGGCACCGAAGCGCCGCGTTCAGCCATCAGTTTCATGATGGCGCGCGCCTCGTCGACCAGATCGGGCTCGGCCAGCGACTTGCCGATCTGCAGGCCGGAAGCCAGCATGAAAGTATTGGCAATGCCGCCACCAACGATCAGGCGATCGACGCGAGCCGCCAGCGAACGCAGGATCGACAGTTTGGTCGAAACCTTGGAGCCACCGACGATGGCGACCAGTGGACGCTTCGGATCGCCGAAAACGCGACTCAGCGCATCCAGTTCGGCGGCCAGCAGCGGTCCGGCACAGGCGGCTTTGGCCGCTGCAGCGATGCCGTGCGTGGTTGCCTCGGCGCGGTGTGCCGTGCCAAACGCATCGTTGACAAAAACATCGCAAAGCGCGGCCATGCGTTTGGCCAGCGCGGGATCATTGGCCTTTTCGCCAACATTGCCACGGCAATTCTCAAGCAGCACGACTTCGCCCGGCGCAACATTCCACCCGCCATCCACCCAGTTCTTGACCAGGGGGACGGGGCATTTCAGATGGGAGGAGAGACGATCGGCAACCTTCTGCAAGGAGTCCTTAGGTTGCAGGTCTCCTTCTTTCGGACGCCCGAAGTGCGAGGTCACCATGACCGCCGCACCGGCATCAAGCGCCTGGCGGATCGCTTCCAGAGAGGCGGTGATCCGCGTCTCGTCGGTAATCTCGCCATCCGCACCAACCGGCACGTTGAGGTCGGCGCGGATGAAAACGCGCTTTCCCTTGAGGTCGAGATCGGACATGCGAACGAAGTTTGCCATTGCGTCTTCCTCCCCGTTGCTTACTTGGCGACGTGCTGGACGAAGCGCATCATGTTGCAGGTGTAGCCGTACTCGTTGTCGTACCAGGAGACTACCTTGACGAAGGTTGCGTCGAGGGCGATGCCAGCATCGGCGTCGAAGATCGACGGCATGGCGCAGCCACGGAAATCGGTCGACACGACTTTTTCACTGGTATAGCCCAGCACGCCCTTGAGCGGACCCGAGGTCGAGGCAGCCTTCATGGCATTGCAGATGTCTTCGTAGGAAGCGCCCTTGTCCAGTTCGACGGTCAGGTCGACCACGGAGACATCGGAAGTCGGCACGCGGAAGGCCATGCCGGTCAGCTTCTTGTTCAACTCTGGCAACACCACGCCAACTGCCTTGGCGGCACCGGTCGAGGACGGGATGATATTTTCGAGAATGCCGCGTCCGCCGCGCCAATCCTTGCTCGATGGGCCGTCCACCGTCTTCTGGGTGGCCGTTGCCGCGTGCACCGTCGTCATCAAACCACGCTTGATGCCGAAATTGTCGTTGAGAACCTTGGCGACCGGAGCCAGACAGTTGGTCGTGCAGGACGCTGCCGAAACGATGGTTTCGCCGGCATATTTCTGGTGATTGACGCCATAGACGAACATCGGCGTATCGTCTTTCGACGGCGCGGATTGAACGACCTTCCTGGCGCCGGCGGCAATGTGCTTGGCGCAGCTTTCCTTGGTCAGGAACAGGCCGGTGCAATCGATGACCACGTCGGCACCGACTTCATTCCACTTCAGCTCGGCCGGATCCTTGACAGCGCTAAGACGAATCTTGCGGCCATTGACAACCAGGCTGCCGGCGTCGACCGACACTTCGCCCGGGAAATTGCCATGCACCGAATCATACTTGAGCATGTAGGCCAGATAGTCCGGATCAAGCAGATCATTGATCCCGACAATCTCGATATCCGAGAATTCGGCTTCCTTGGCAACAGCACGGAAAACCATCCGTCCGATACGTCCAAATCCGTTAATGCCAACTCGAAGAGCCATAATTATCTCCTTGCAATCAATAAGAAAAGGTTAAGAATCGCCATCGTTGCCGGTACTACCGGCAAGCGTGCGTTCGACAGTTTGCACCAGATGCTGCACTGTCAGGCCAAAATGTTCAAAAAGGGCGGGTGCCGGCGCCGATTCGCCGAACTCGTCGAGACCCAATACCTGACCGTCGAGACCGACATATTTGCGCCAGAAATCGGTGTGCCCCGCCTCGATCGCCACGCGTCGGACACCGCTCGGCAACACCTGCCTTTTCCAGTCGGCGGATTGGCGATCGAACTGCCGGGTACAGGGCATCGAGACGACGCGCACCGAAATCCCCTTGTCCTTGAGTGCAGCTTGCGCCTGCATGGCCAGCGCGACTTCCGAGCCGGTCGCGATGATGACCGCCTGCAACGGCCCGGCACCGTCCGCCAGGACATAACCGCCGCGCGCGATGTCTTCGGCTTTGCCGGCGGCAGCGCTGAACTGGGGCAGGTTCTGGCGCGACAACATCAGGGCCGAGGGGCCATCCGCACGCTCGAGGGCGGTCAGCCAGGCAACTGCGGTTTCCAGCTCATCGCACGGCCGCCAAAGGTCGAGGCCGGGAATGACGCGCAGACTGCTCGCATGTTCGACCGGCTGGTGGGTCGGGCCGTCTTCGCCGAGCCCGATCGAATCGTGGGTCAAAACCTGGATGACGCGCTGCTTCATCAGCGCACTCATGCGAATCGCGTTGCGCGAATAGTCGGAGAACACGGCAAAGGTGCCGCCGTAGGGGATCAACCCGCCATGCACTGCGACGCCGTTCATGATCGCCGCCATGCCGAATTCGCGGACACCGTAGGAAACGTAGTTGGCCACCTGCTCGCCACTGGCATCGTGCAGCGCGACACTGGTCTTGCCGGCCGTCAGATTGGAGCCGGTCAGGTCGGCCGATCCGCCGAGCAGTTCGCTGGTGCGGTCGACCAGCAAATCGAGGCAATTTTGCGAGGATTTGCGTGTCGCCACCTGACCCTGGCGCGCGCCGGCCTGAGCCAGCAATTGCGTCCTGATATCAGCCCAGTCATCGGGCAGCCGGCCCTGCATGCGGCGCTCGAACTCGCCGGCGAGTTCGGGGAAGGCGGTGCGATAGCGGGCGAACAGCGCCTCCCATTCCGCTTCGGCGACACCGCCCTTGGCCCGGCCATCCCAGGCCTGACGAATTGCTTCGGGAATTTCGAAAGCGCCATACGGCCAGCCGAGCGCGGCACGGGTCGCCGCGGTTTCGTCGCCGCCCAGCGGTGCGCCATGCACGTCATGGGTACCGGCCTTGTTGGGCGAGCCCCAGCCGATGGTTGTACGGCAGATGATCATTGTCGGCCTGCCGTTACCCGCCTTGCTCGCAACGATCGCCGCGTCGAGCGCTGCCGCATCGTGACCATCGACCGGGCCGATCACGTTCCAGCCATAGGCACGGAAACGCGCAGCAGTATCGTCGCGGAACCAGCCCTCGACGTGGCCATCGATCGATATCCCGTTGTCGTCGTAGAGGCAGACCAGCTTGTCGAGCCCCCAAACACCTGCCAGCGAACAGGCTTCGTGGCTGATGCCTTCCATCAGGCAGCCGTCGCCAAGGAACACCCAGGTCCGGTGGTCGACGACCGGAAAATCGGGACGATTGAAGCGGCTGGCCAGCAGCTTTTCGGCAAGGGCCATGCCGACTGCGTTGGTCAGACCCTGACCGAGCGGGCCGGTAGTGGTTTCGACGCCAGCGGTCATGCCAACTTCCGGGTGCCCCGGTGTGCGGCTGCCCATCTGGCGGAAATTCTTCAGGTCATCGAGGCTCAGCGGATAGCCGGTCAAGTGAAGCAGTGCATAGAGCAGCATCGAAGCGTGGCCGTTGGACAGCACGAAACGGTCGCGATCGGCCCATGCCGGATTGGCCGGGTTGTGCTTCAGATGCTGACGCCATAACACCTGGGCCATGTCAGCCATGCCCATCGGTGCGCCGGGGTGACCCGACTTGGCCTTCTCAACCGCATCAATGGCGAGAAAGCGCAAGGTGTTGGCGATCTTGTCCGACTGTTGTTCTTTATTCATATTGTCTCCCTGGAGCTTTTTCTGCTGTCGCCGTCAGGCGCGACGCTTGGCATCCATCATGCGCATGATCATTGGCGTCAGGATCATCTGCATGGCCAGGCCCATCTTGCCGCCAGGCACGACAATGCTGTTCGGGCGCGTCATGATCGAGTCATGCAGAACCGAAAGCAGGTAGGGGAAATCGATGCCGCGCGGGTCGGCAAAACGAATCACCACCATGCTTTCATCGGCCGTCGGGATGTCGCCGGCGATGAACGGGTTGGACGTATCGACGGTTGGCACGCGCTGGAAATTGATGTGCGTGCGGGAGAACTGTGGGCAGAGGTGATTGATGTAATCAGGCATCCGACGCAACATGGTGTCGACCACCGCTTCCTGCGAATAGCCGCGCATTTTCTGGTCGCGGTGCAGCTTTTGGATCCATTCCAGATTGATGATGGGCACGACACCGATCAGCAGATCTACCTGGGCGGCGACATTGATTTTGTCGTCAGCGTAGGCGCCGTGCAGGCCTTCGTAGAACAGCATGTCGGAGTCACCATCCAGATCGGTCCATGGCGTAAAGGTGCCCGGATCCTGACCGTAGGGCTCCGCCTCGCCAGCATCGTGAAGATACTTGCGCGAGCGTCCGGTTCCCTTCTCGCCATAGCTGACGAAGAGTTGCTGCAATTCTTCGAGCAGGTTGGCTTCCGGTCCGAAATGGCTGAAGTGTCGATTACCGAGCGCCTCCTGCTCCTTCATCATGGCGCGCATGGAAAGGCGATCGTAGCGATGGAAGGAATCGCCCTCGATGATCTGCGCAGTCAACTTTTCGCGACGAAAAATATGCTTGAAGCTCTGCAGGACGGTGCTGGTGCCAGCGCCGGAAGAACCTGTGACAGCAATGATGGGGTGTTTGACGGACATGCTTATCTCCCTTGCAATTTGAAATCAGGTACGCGGCTCATTGCTGAACAGGTTGCGGTCACTGAACAACGGCGACACGAACGGTCGGTCGGTACCCGCCTCATATTCCTTGTAATAGCGTTCGACCCGTTCGACTTCGTTTTTCGAACCGAGAATTACCGGCACGCGCTGGTGCAGGTCCTCCGGCGCCACGTCGAGAATGCGGTTGCGGCCGGTGCTGGCCGCACCCCCTGCCTGCTCGATCAACATACCCATCGGATTGGCTTCATACATCAGGCGCAAACGTCCAGGCTTGCCCGGCTCCTTGCTGTCCTTGGGATACATGAAAATACCACCACGCAACAGGATGCGATGCACCTCGGCCACCAGCGAAGCAATCCAGCGCATGTTGAAATCTGCACCGCGCACACCGGTCTTTCCGGCCTTGCACTCGGCGACATAGCGCTGGATCGGCGGTTCCCAGAATCGCTCGTTGGAGGTATTGATGGCGTATTCGCGAGTATCTTCGGGAATACGGATATCCGGATGGGTGAGAATGAAGTTGCCGCTTTCACGGTCGAGCGTGAAACCGTAGGTACCGCGCCCCATGGTCAGCACCATCATGGTCGACGGGCCGTAGATAGCGTAGCCGGCAGCCACCTGTTCGTTGCCCGGGCGCAGGAAATCGCCCATTTCGGCATCGCCTGCGGTCGACCGCATCAATACCGAGAAAATCGTGCCGACCGAAACATTGATGTCGCTATTTGAAGAACCATCAAGCGGATCGAAAACGAGCAAATAACGCCCACGCGGATAGTTGTCGGGAATCGGCCACGGCTCGTCCATTTCCTCCGAAGCCAAACCGGCGAGCTGGCCACCCCATTCGCAATGATGCAACATCGCCTCGTTGGTCAGCACATCGAGCTTTTTCTGCACCTCGCCCTGCACATTGGTCGAGTCCAGCGCACCGAGATAACCGCCCAGCGCGCCTTTGGCGACCATCGCGGAAATGGTCTTGACAGCCGCCGCGACGTCGATCAGCAAGGCCCCCAGATCGTTCTGGTCAGGCATGCTGCGCAACTGTTCAATGACGAACTTGGAGAGGGTGGTGCGTCCGAGCTGCATGGTGTCTCCCTTTGATTATATTTCTGCGATAGCCAACACAATAAGCCGATTCTGAATTAAGCCAAAGTAACTTTTTCTTAACTTAAGAATAATACAATGCTTAAGACCTTTCAAATCAGCCCTCCTTATCCCCACCTTCAGCAATCCTGACTTTGGCTTGCGTCAGGGCACAGGTATCTTATGCAACATGAAAAAACTACATGCGCTGATTTTTGATGTGGATGGCACGCTGGCAGATACCGAACGTGACGGCCACCGCGTCGCTTTCAATCTGGCCTTTACCGAACATGGGCTCGACTGGAACTGGGACGAGGACCTCTACGGCGAACTACTGACCGTAACCGGCGGCAAGGAGCGCATCCGTTACTTTGCCGAGCGCCACGCCCCGGATTTTATCGCCCGGCCAGATTTCCCGGCGCTGGTGGCCGCCCTGCACGCAACCAAGACCGAACATTACGTCCGGCTCGTAGACAGCGGTCAGATTCCGTTACGCCCGGGCATCGCCCGCCTGATCGACGCGGCTCGCGCCAGCAGCGTCCGCCTGGCGATCGCCACCACGACGACGCCGGAAAATGTCGCCGCGCTGCTGCGCGCGGCCATCGCGCCGGATGCGATGGACTGGTTCGAAGTAATCGGCGCCGGCGACATCGTTCCAGCAAAAAAGCCGGCGCCCGATATCTACAACTGGGTACTCGAACGACTCGGACTGGCACCCGACCAATGCCTGGCCCTGGAGGATTCCGAAAACGGACTCGCGGCCAGCCTGGGCGCTGGTATCCCGACCCTGATTACGGAAAACACCTATACCCGCGGCCAGAATTTCTCCGGTGCCCTCGCCGTACTGCCCGATCTCGACAAGGTCACGCTGAGCGACATCCAGCAACACTTAAACAAAAACTTAACTTCTTAATAAAATATTGTGACTATGATTTACATATTCACTGTTCTAATATTCTATTCAGCGCCACGGAATCAAACGACAACTCACTGAAGGGAGAAGTAAACATGGATCAATCAAACCGCTACGCCGACCTGAGCCTCAAGGAAGAAGACCTGATCAAGGGTGGTAAGCACTGCCTCGTCGCCTACAAGATGAAGCCGAAGCCCGGCTACGGTTATCTGGAAGCCGCCGCCCACTTTGCGGCCGAGTCCTCCACCGGCACCAACGTTGAAGTCTCGACGACCGACGACTTCACCAAGGGTGTGGATGCGCTGGTTTATTACATCGACGAAGCGACCGAGGACATGCGGATCGCCTACCCGATCGACCTCTTCGACCGCAACATCACTGACGGCCGCATGATGATGGTCTCGTTCCTGACCCTGATCATTGGCAACAACCAGGGCATGGGCGACATCGAGCACGGCAAGATCCACGACATCTACTTCCCCGAGCGCGTCATTCAACTGTTCGACGGCCCGTCCAAGGACATCTCCGACATGTGGCGCATCCTTGGCCGCCCGATCAAGGACGGCGGCTACATCGCCGGCACCATCATCAAGCCCAAGCTCGGCCTGCGTCCCGAGCCGTTCGCCAAGGCAGCCTACCAGTTCTGGCTCGGCGGCGACTTCATCAAGAACGACGAACCGCAAGGCAACCAGGTTTTCTGCCCGGCCAAGAAGGTTTATCCGCTGGTGTACGACGCCATGAAGCGCGCCCAGGACGAAACCGGCCAGGCCAAGCTGTTCTCCGCCAACATCACCGCCGATGACCACTATGAAATGTGCGCCCGCGCCGATTTCATCCTCGAAACCTTCGGGCCGGATGCCGACAAGGTCGCCTTCCTGGTCGACGGCTTCGTCGGTGGCCCCGGCATGATCACCACTGCCCGTCGCCAGTATCCGAACCAGTACCTGCACTACCATCGCGCCGGCCACGGCATGATCACCTCGCCGTCTGCCAAGCGCGGTTACACGGCATTCGTTCTGGCCAAGATTTCCCGTCTGCAGGGCGCCTCCGGTATCCACGTCGGAACCATGGGTTACGGCAAGATGGAAGGCGAAAACAGCGACAAGAACATCGCCTACATGATCGAGCGCGACGAGTGCCAGGGTCCGGTCTACTACCAGAAGTGGTATGGCATGAAGCCGACCACGCCGATCATCTCCGGCGGCATGAATGCCTTGCGCCTGCCCGGCTTCTTCGAGAACCTCGGCCACGGCAACGTGATCAACACCTCCGGTGGTGGCTCTTACGGCCATATCGACAGCCCGGCAGCCGGCGCGATCTCGCTGCGCCAGTCCTACGAGTGCTGGAAAGCAGGTGCCGACCCGATCGAATGGGCCAAAGAGCACAAGGAATTTGCCCGCGCCTTCGAGTCCTTCCCCGGCGATGCCGACAAGTTGTTCCCGGGCTGGCGCGAAAAGCTTGGTGTCCATAAGTAAGTCGGACGACAATAAAACCCCGCCCCGGCGGGGTTTTTTGACTGACCCCACCTGACCGTTTTCACCGGAAAAAGCCATGACCACCGACAAAGATCAATACAAGGTTCACCAGGAACCCTTCTACCAGGCCCAGGGCAAGGAAGTCGAACTGTACACGGCGGCATACGCGGCACGTCTGCCGGTAATGGTAAAAGGCCCGACCGGCTGCGGCAAATCACGCTTCATCGAATACATGGCCTGGAAGTTGGGCAAGCCGATGATCACCGTGGCCTGCAACGAAGACATGACAGCCAGCGACCTGGTCGGCCGTTACCTGCTCGAAGCCAACGGCACGCGCTGGCTCGACGGTCCGCTGACCACGGCGGCCCGCATCGGCGCCATCTGCTATCTCGATGAAATCGTCGAGGCCCGCCAGGACACGACGGTGGTCATTCACCCGTTGACCGACCACCGGCGCACGTTGCCACTCGACAAGAAGGGCGAACTGATCGAAGCGCACCCCGACTTTCAATTGGTCATTTCCTACAATCCCGGTTATCAAAGCCTGATGAAGGACCTCAAGCAGTCGACCAAGCAACG
>CAZGPO010000002.1:40105-43179 GCA_964527745.1 uncultured Dechloromonas sp. | reverse complement strand
ATCACCAACATCGACCTGCATGACCGGGGAGCGGCACCATTCATCCAGGTCGGCGACGAAACCACGCTGTTCGGCTACACGATCCATCTGACCGGCATCGAAGGGGCGGCGCAGATCGGCGATGGCGCCGTGGCGATCATGTGGAACATCATGCGTGGCCTTTGCGGCCCGGAATGGCAGCCTCTCGAAGTCTGCTTCCGCCACGACATGCCCGCCGACCTCGGCGCCTATCGCCGCTTCTTCTTTCAGGCCCCGCTGCGCTTCAACGCCCCGCACAACGCGGTCCTCTTTCCCACCGCTTGGCTGGCCAGGCCGGCGCAACTGGCCGATCCGGCATTGCGCCAGCATCTTCTGCAGCACATCGAGGACATGCGGCGCTATTCCAACCAGGATTTCAGCGAAAAGGCCTATCAGGCCTTGCTCTTCCTGCTCGGTAGCCAGCGGTGCACGCTCGATGAACTGGCCCGGCATTTCTCGATGCATCAGCGCACCTTGAATCGCCGCCTCAAGGACAGCGGCACGAGCTTTCGCGAGCTTTACGCCGAAGCCCGCCACCAGACCGCACGCCAGTTGCTGTGCGACACCCGGAGCAGCATCGAGAACATCGCGTCGCTGCTCGGCTATTCGGACGTCACCGCGTTCAACCGGGCCTTTTCCCGATGGGAGGGCGTTCCGCCGGCGCTGTGGCGGCGGCGATCGCAGACGACTGGGCGCCAGGATAACGCCTGACGACCGGCAATCCGCGCCGCTGCGAAGTACGGATCATTATTTGGCAGCACTGCCAACTTTCGGGGCACTACACGCGCTAACATGCAAACCTTACCCGCGCCCCGGGTGCCTTTCGTTTCTTCGAGGAGGATTCAAACCATGAGCGGCATCTTCTGGACTATCGTGCTTGGCTTCGTCATCGGCGTGCTCGCCAGATTCCTTCACCCCGGCAAGGACAGCATGGGCTTCATCGTCACCATCCTCCTCGGCATCGCCGGTTCCTTCCTCGCCGGCGTCATCGGCCAGTACCTCGGCTGGTACCAGGCCGGCGAGGGTGCCGGCTTCATCGCCTCGGTGGTCGTCGCCATCCTGCTGCTGTTCATCGTCGGCAAGGTGCGCGGCGGCGGCCAGTCCGGGAATTCCTGAATGACCGGCCCGGCACAATGACCGCCGCCACCGTCGATGCCGCCTGGGTTGCGGAACCCGAACGTAGCCTGATCGCCGCGCTGCGTAAGGAGTGCCGCGCCATAGCACGGCGGCGGGCCGCGCTCGCGGCGGCGACTTCGCTGATTCCGGTGCCCGGCATCGATCTGGCGACCGACTTGGCCTTGATGACCCGGATGATCAAGCGCATCAACGAACATTTCGGTCTCAGCGAGGCGCAGATCGGCAGGCTTTCCAGCCAGCGCCAGGCACTGGTCTATCGTCTGCTGGCGAGCGCCGGCGGCACGCTCGCCGCGCACTTGACGACGCCGTTGCTGATCGGGCGCATCGTTCGCGTCGTCGGCCTGCGTCTGACGACGATGGAAACCGCGCGCCTGGTGCCGATTGCCGGGCAGATCGTCGCCGCCGGCATCGGCTACTGGTCGGTCAACACCGTGGCGATGCGCCACATCGCCCATTGCGAACGCATCGTCTGCGAACTGCAAGAACACACCAGCGAGACCTGAACATCATGCGCAAAACCTGCTTCGCACTACTGACCGGCATGCTGCTGTACACGACCGCCGGCGCCACCACCATCGACCTGACCGCCGAGGCGAGCCGCCCGGCGGCCAACGACATGGTGCGCGCCACCATCTTCGCCGAAGCCAGCGGCAGCAACCCGGCCGAACTGGCGCGCCGTGTCAATCAGGAAATTGCCGAAGGGCTCAAAGTCATCAAGGCGAAACCGGGCGTTTCGGTGAAGAGCGGCCGCCAGAGCACCTTCCCGGTCTATGGCCAGAACCAGAAGATCGACAGCTGGCGCATCCACTCGGAGCTGATTCTCGAGTCGCGCGATATGGCAGCGGTTTCCGAACTGCTCGGCGAGCTGCAGCAGATGCGGCTGGCGGTCAGCGGCGTCAGCCAGTTGCCGACGCCCGAAACGCGCCAGAAGGTCGAGAACGAAGCGACGCGCGAGGCGATTGCCGCCTTTCGCCAGCGCGCCGCGGTGGTCGCCGAGGTGCTCGGCAAGCCGTACAAGATTCGCCACCTGAGCATCCAGCAGAGCGGCCAGATGCCGCCGATGCCGGTCATGCGCGCCAGCCGCGCGATGGCGGCCGATGCGGCACCGCCGATGCCGCTGGAAGCGGGCGAAACCTTGGTGACGACGACAGTCAGCGGCAAGGTCGAAGTCGCCGACTGAGCACTACAAACCGTCGAACAACTGCACCTGCACGCTGTCGCCAGCCTGCACGCCGGCGCAATCTTCCGGCAGGACCACGAAGCAGTTCGCCTCCGACATCGAACGCAACACCCCAGACCCCTGGTTGCCGATGGTTTTTACCTGCCACTGGCCGTCGACCGCAACGACCTGCCCGCGCAGGTATTCCCGGCGACCTGGCTGTTTCCTGATCGCATTGTCGGCCGCAACGGTCAGCAGGGGGCGCACCGGCAACGGGTCAAGGCCTGAAAGGCGGAGCAGCGCATCGAGCGCGAACTGCGTGTAGCTGACCATGACCGCCACCGGATTGCCGGGCAACCCGAACAGCCATGCTTTGCCTACCTTGCCGAAGGCCATCGGGCGACCGGGCTTGATGTTCAGTTTCCAGAACCTGACCTCGCCCAGCTTTTCCAGGATCTCGCGAACAAAATCGGCCTCGCCGACCGACACGCCACCGGTGGTGATGATGGCATCGGCAACCTGCGCCGCTTCGGCGAGGGCCGCTTCGAGCACTTCCGGCTGGTCCGGTACGACACCCATATCGATGATATCGGCACCGAGCCGAGTGAGCAGGCCATGCAGCGTGTAGCGGTTGCTGTCGTAGATTTCTCCTGGCGCCAATGGCTTGCCGATCGACGCCAGTTCGTCGCCGGTCGAGAAGAAGGCAACCCGCAGGCGCCGCCTGACCTCGACTTCGGCGATGCCGAGCGAAGCGATCAGA
>CAZGPO010000002.1:0-40095 GCA_964527745.1 uncultured Dechloromonas sp. | reverse complement strand
CGGCCGGACCGATCCGTTTGCCGGCCGGCAATGCCACACCGCCCCGTGCCAGCTCCTCGCCGGCACGCCGCGTATTCTGGCCCTGGCGCTGGCCGGCGGGAACGAAGACGGCATCGCCATCGACCCGCGTCACTTCCTGCACCACCACCGTATCGGCACCGGCTGGCAGCACGGCGCCGGTCATGATGCGCACCGCCTGCCCTTTGCCGACCAGCCCGGAGAAGGCACTGCCGGCGAATGCCATGCCGACTACGTTCAGCCTGGTCTCGCCCGGGCCGGAAAGACTGTCGAAGCGAACCGCGTAGCCGTCCATCGCCGAGTTGTCATGGGCCGGCACATCGTGCGGCGCGACGATGTCGGCGGCCAGGATGCGCCCGAGCGCACTGCGCACCGGCAGAAACTCGCGGCCGCTGATCGGCTCGACTTCCGCGACCATCCGGTCGTGCGCCTCGGCAGCAGACAGGACAATGCTTTCGGGGGCATTTGAAACGCAGGAAGAGGTATCGGTCATGGGTGTCACCTGATCTGGTTGGTTAAGGAAGCTGCCGCCAAAATCAGTGATCGAAGGCGATGCGCCACGGCAATTCTCCCTGCATGAAGGCCCGCGCCGCCGGCGATTGCGGACGGGCAAAAAATCGTTGGGCCGCTTCGTGCTCCTGCACGCGGCCATCCGCCAGAAAGATCACGTCGTCGGCAAGGCGGGTCGCCTGACCGATATTATGCGTCGTCATCAGCACCTTGGCGCCCTCGGTACGAATTTCCCGAATAATCCGTTCGACCGCATCGGTCGCCGATGGATCGAGACTGGCCGTCGGTTCGTCGAGCAGCAACAGGCGCGGGCGCATTGCCCAGGCACGGGCGAGCGCCAGGCGCTGACGCTCGCCACCGGACAGCAGGCGCGCGGAATCCCGGGCGCGGTGCGCCAGCCCTACCCGCTCAAGAACTTCGACGGTCCGCGCGTTGCGCCCGGCAGTACTCAGCGCCTGCGGGCGCAAGGCGAACTCGACATTGGTGAATACCGACAGGCGCAGCAGCATCGGTTGCTGGAAAACCATCGCCAGCCGTCCGGCCGGTTCCGCCGCGTCGCCCCAGATGATCGAACCGCCATCGGCGGGCAGCAGGCCAGCCAGCAGCCGCAGCAATACCGTCTTGCCGCTGCCGTTGGGGCCAAGAATGACGCTGATGCCCTCGCCGCCAAGCTCCAGATCGAGGCCGTCGAGCACCGCCCGGCCAGCCGGAGCGAAACGCAACGCGGCGATGCGCAGCGGAAACATCAGCCGTACCGCCGCTGCGCCCAGCCGCGCACGAAATGGGCAGCGACGTTAAGGCCAAGAATCAGCGTCATCAAGACAATGCCCAGCGCGATCGACAGCGCGAGATCGCCCTTGCTGGTTTCCAGCGCGATGGCCGTCGTCATCACCCGCGTATAGCCGTCGATGTTGCCGCCGACGATCATCACCGCGCCCACTTCCGACATCGCCCGCCCCAGCCCGGCGAGCAGCGCTACGCTGACCGAAAACCGGCAGTCGGCCAGCAACAGCGTCACCGCCTGCCGGCGCCCGATGCCGATCAGCGACAGTTCGGGCGCGTAGTCGCGCCAGGCATCCTCGATGATCTGCCGCGTCACCGCTGCGATCAGCGGCACTACCAGCGTACTCTGGGCGACGATCATCGCCGCCGGCGAAAAGAGCAGGCCGTAGTTGCCCAACGGCCCGCTGCGCGACAGCGCAAGATAGACCAGCACACCGACGACCACTGAAGGCAGTCCCATCAGCGCATTAAGCGCGACGATCAGCGCCCCGCGGCCGCGAAAACTCACGACGGCCAGCCAGGCACCGAGCGGCAAGCCGAGCAATCCGCCGATGGCGAGCGCGGTCAGACTGACGCGCAGCGAGAGTCCGACGATTTCGAGCAGGCGATGGTCGAAGCCGCTCAGCAGGTTGAGGGCTTCCAGAAGCGTTTGGGTCATAGATTCGCACACGACAAGACCTGGCGGATGACGGTCAGGCCTGTTCAGGATACTACCGGAATCACCTGGCGTCAGGGATCGCATCCCGGCAAGTCCGGCGTGGCCCAAGAGTACAATCTCGACGATGAGCGATAAAATCACCGGCGTCGTCCTGGCCGGCGGCCGCGGCCGGCGCATGGGCGGCGTCGACAAGGGCCTGCAACTACTGGACGGTAAGCCGCTGGTGCATTGGGTGGTCGAACGGCTGGCGCCGCAGGTCGACGAATTGCTGATCAACGCCAACCAGAATGGCGGGCGCTACGCTGCCTTCGGCCATCGCGTCGTAGCAGACCAAATCCCCGGTTTCGCCGGTCCGCTGGCCGGGCTGCACGCTGCACTGGCGGCGGCGAGTCACCCACTGGTCGCCACCGTGCCCTGCGATTCGCCTTTTCTGCCAGACGATCTGGTTTTTCGCCTGTTTTCGGCGTTGACCGCAACAGGCGCAGAGATCGCCGTCGCCCGTACCTTCGACCAGCCGCACCCGGTTTTCTGCCTGTGCAAACGTGAGGTGTTGCCGCATCTGAACGAATATCTCGCCAACGGCGAGCGCAAGTTCGAGCGCTGGTATTCGACGTTGAACGTCGTCGAGGTGCCATTCAACGACGAGTCTGAGGACTTCGCCAACCTCAATACGCGCGACGAACTCGCGCGCTGCGCGCCTGCGTGTGATCGACCATCCGGTGCGGACAGAGAGTCTTAGCCTGCAGTTTCTGCCGACGCATCGGCAGGTTCGTCGCGCAGTTGCGCCAACAGACGCGCCGCCTTGGCGGCCTGGTCCATGATCCGGTGGAGCGTGCTGAAGCTGCGCAGCAATTGTTCCATCGTGCCGATCGAAATCTCGCCGCGCGCGCCGCCGCTCAGCAAGGCGTCCTTAACCGTTTGGTAGCTCTTTTCGAAATGTTCGGCCTGAGCTGCGGCGAGCGGCGCGAACGGTTCGTTGTCAGGGTTGAGCTGGACCAGCAGCGTATCGGCAACACCGGCGAGATCCTGAATGGCTTCACGCAGCGGCGTCGCCCCGAGATCGGCGACGGCATCGCGCGCGGCAACCACCTCAGCTGCCAGTTCGCCGCAGATTTCGTAGTAGCGCTGAACACGCAGCAGCTTGGCGAGCAACTGAGCCGTCGTCGCCGCCATCGAGCCGCGGCTGACCTGGGTCACGAAAGCGGCGATCGCGCGATTGAGCGCTGGAAGGCCGGCCGACTCATCGCGCCGACCCGCCTCGCCAATCAGCGTACCGAGCCGTGCCCAGACCCCGCCGACGGCCATGCCGCCGACACGATCGATCTCGCGGCGCAGGGCATCGACCGCCAACGCAGGCACCGAGGCGACGTTGCGGTCGACATACTGCGGCTTGCCGATTTCCTCGTCACGGGTATGAAAGCGTCCCTCAAGAAACCTGGCCAGGTGGTCGGCAACCGGCCACATCAGTGCCACGCCAAGCACGTTGAAGACCGTATGAAACAGCGCCAGGCTGACCGCTGGCGACGAAGCAAGGCCGATACCCTCGCGCAGCACATTGACAGCACCGAGCAGCAAGGGCAGAAGCAGCAGCGCGACCACCCCGGTCAGCACATTGAAAAGAACGTGGGCAGCGGCCGCTCGCTTGGCGTTCGGCGTGGCGCCGATGGCCGCAAGCAGGGCCGTCACGGTTGTGCCGACATTGGCGCCGATGACTGCCGCCGCGGCCGCGGGCAGCGGAATTGCACCGGCCTCGGCAAGGGTCAGGACAATCGCCAGCGCGACGCTCGACGACTGCATCAGCAGCGTCAGCAACAGCCCGGCGAGAACGAAGGCGACGATCGACAAAACACCATGCCCGACCAGCAGGGTAAGATCAAAGCCGTTTTGTGCCCCGGGAAAAGCCTGCTGCAGGAAGCCGATGCCGAGAAAAAGCACGCCGAACCCGGCCAGCGCGCTGCCCGCCGCGCCGCGCCGCAAATCGGGGCCGGAAAGACGCAGCGCCATGCCGATGCCGATCATCGGCAACGCCGCCGCCTCGATCTTGACACTGAAACCGAGCAGCGCCACCAGCCAACCGGTCATTGTCGTGCCCACATTGGCGCCGAAGAGAACCCAGAGCGACTGGCTGAGAGTCAGCAACCCGGCATTGACGAAACCGATGGCGGCGACCGTCACGGCGCTCGACGACTGGACCAGCGCGGTGACCACCAGCCCGGAGAACAAGCCGCGCAGGCGGGTCTGCGTCGAACTCGTCAGCACCCGCCCGAGTGCCGGCCCGGCGGCCATCTTCAGGCCGTCCGTCATCAGGAACATGCCAAGCAGGAAGAGCCCGACCCCGCCGATCAGGAGATTGAAGGCAATTCCGCTCATGACACTCCGGTCACCGGCAGGCAGATAGCACGGACGCTGCTGGCTTTCATTTGCATGACTTCAAAATCTTCTTGGAATCAGGTTCTTAGTTTATACCTTGCTGTTCACAGCGTAACATTCAGCATCCGGCCCCCCCGAGGCATCGCCATGACCCGCCGCTTCCCGCTCCACGTTCATATCTCGACCCTGTTCATCGCGCTGATCCTGCTCGTCGGCGGCATCATCGGCGGACTCGGTTATAACAACAGCCAGAAAATTCTTCAGGCGACCGCCGGTGAACTGAATACCCGCATCAGCCGCGAAACCCTCGGCGAATTCACCAACCTCATCGGCCCGGCCGAAATGGCGGTCCGCCTCCTCAGTTACGACGGCATCTCCCGGGCCGGTTCGCTGGCCGAGCGCCTGAAGAATCTTGGTTTCATGCGCGAAGCGCTGAACAACTCGGCGGCCCTGACCTCGCTCTACGTCGGCTATGCCAACGGCGATTTCTTCATGGTTCGGCGTTTCCGCAACCCGGCCGAAGGCCAAACCTTCAACGCTCCGCCCGCGGCTGTCTACATGGTGCAGAGCATCGAGCACACCGATGATGCGCCGCGCGGCAGCTTTATTTTCTTCGATGCGGCGCTGAAGCAATTGCGCAGCGACAACCTGCCCGACTATGCGATCGCCTACGACCCGCGCACCCGCAGCTGGTACACCGCAGCAAAGGCTGCCAGCGGGCAGATCAAGACGGCACCCTATCTGTTCTTCTCAAGCCGCAAGGTCGGCATGACCCTCGCCAATCGCGCCAGTCGGGCCGACGCCGTGGTCGGCGCCGACATCCTGCTGGAAACCCTGGGCGACACGCTGGACAGGCAAAAGGTCACGCCGGGCAGCAAAGTGGTGCTGGCGAACCGGCAGGGCCTGACCATCGCCTACGAAAATTTTGCGCAGGCCATCAAAATAACCGACGACAAGCCGGGACTGGCCCGCCTCGGCGAACTCGGCATTCCGGTTCTCGGGCAACTGGAACCACTGCTGCAGAGCGTGGACGAGACCAGCGGCCGCGACCTCACGCTCAGCGTCGACGGTGCCAAATGGCATGCCGCACTGCGCCCGGTCAAACTGGAAGGCGCCGCGCCGCTGTTCCTGATCACGGCAATTCCCGACGCCGAGCTGATGGCTACCGCCCAGGAGTTGATGCGCAATGCGCTGATCGCCACGGTGCTGGTCATCCTGCTGGCGATCCCGATCACCTGGATTCTGGCGCGCAACATTTCCGGGCCGCTGCGCCAGCTGGCCGGCGAGGCGGAGGCGATTCGCCGTTTCGAATTTTCGCAGCCAATCAAGGTGAACTCGCTGGTCCTCGAAGTCAATGAACTTTCGCTGACCATGGACAGCATGAAGCGAACGATCCGCCGCTTTCTCGACATCAACATGGCGGTCGCGGCCGAAAACGATTTCGACAAGCTCCTGCCGCGGCTATTGACCGAAACGCTTTCAGCGGCCGATGCCGATGCCGGCATCCTCTACCTGACTGATGCTGACCAGTTGGTACCGGCTGCCGCGCTGAACGCCGACGGAACGCCTTTGCCGGCCGATGCCTTGGCGGTTTCCACGCCAAGCGCCGGCCCGCTGCTCGCGGCGGCGCTCAGCGCCGGCACGGCGCACGCCGCAAGTTTGACCGACGCCGACGTACGCACCCTCGGCCTGGAGCGGATCATCGAAAGTTGCGAAGCGAGCGATGCGATCGCCGTTCCGCTGCTCAACCGCCAGCACAATCTGGTCGGCGCCATGCTGCTGTTGCGTCATGACGAAACCGACCCGGCACGCCTCAGCTTTATCGCGGCGCTCTCCGGATCGGTCGCCGTCTCGCTCGAAAGCAAGGAGCTGATCAAGGCCCAGAAGATGCTTTTCGAAGCCTTCATCCAGCTGATCGCCGGCGCCATCGACGCCAAGAGCCCTTACACCGGCGGTCACTGCGCCCGCGTACCGGAACTGACGAAGATGCTGGCGCGCGCCGCCTGCGTCGAAACCAGCGGCCCATACAAGGATTTCCGGCTCGGCGACGACGAGTGGGAAGCAGTGCACGTCGCCGCCTGGCTGCATGACTGCGGCAAGGTGACGACGCCGGAATACGTCGTCGACAAGGCGACCAAACTCGAAACCCTGTACGACCGCATCCACGAAATCCGCATGCGCTTCGAGGTGTTAAAGCGTGATGCCGAAATCGAGTGCCTGAAGGCCATCGCCGATGGCCAACCGGAAACCACGGCACGCGGTGCTTTGGTCGAAAAATTGGCGCAACTGGATGACGATTACGCATTTGTCGCCGGCTGCAACGAGGGCGGCGAATTCATGGCGCCGGAAAAACTCGAACGGCTCAGGCAGATCGCCGCGCTGACCTGGACCCGAACGCTCGACGACCGGGTCGGGATCTCCCACGAAGAGAGGGAGCGCAAGGCACGCACCCCGGCACCTGCGCTGCCGGTGCGCGAAACGCTGCTCTCCGACCGTCCGGAACACATTTTCGAGCGCGGCGCACGCGACCTGATGCCGGCCGACAACAAGTGGGGATTCCGCATGGCGGTTCCCGAGGTGCTCTATAACAAGGGGGAACTGTACAACCTGAGCGTCGCCCGCGGTACCTTGTCCGAAGAAGAACGTTACAAGATCAACGAGCACATCGTCCAGACGCTGATCATGTTGAAGCAATTGCCATTCCCGAAGCATCTGCGCGAGGTTCCGGAAATCGCCGCCGGCCACCACGAGAAAATGGACGGCACAGGTTACCCGCGCCGCTTGACCAGGAACGAGATGAGCCCGGTCGCGCGCATGATGGCGATCGCCGACATCTTCGAGGCGCTGACCGCAGTCGACCGCCCCTACAAGAAGGGCAAGACCCTTTCGGAAGCGATCCGCATCATGTCGTTCATGAAGAAGGATCAGCACATCGACCCCGAACTGTTCGACCTCTTCCTGCGCAGCGGCGTCTATCGCGAGTATGCCGAGCGCTTCATGAAACCCGAACAGATCGACAGCGTCGACATCGCCACCTATCTCGACCCGCCGGCCAGCGGCTGATCGAATGGCGACCAAAAAATTGTTGCATTGCAGCAATTGTGGCTATACTGGTACCCGCAGGATCAACTAATAGCCTAAAAAGAGAATAGCAATGACCATCAAGATTCACTATCGAATCACCCAGGACCGTGCCGGCATTCCGATGAATTACACGGGTGCCCGTCACTTTGCTGCCGGTGAAGGGCAGGACATCGAAAACACCGCAAAAGCCCAGCTGGCAGAGGATTATCAGGTACCGGCAAGCGCCGTCGAAATCGACCGGATCGAGCGTTAACCCCCGCCGCGCTGGGTAGCCCGGTCGATCCGCGTCAGCAGTTCGGAAGCGGCCTCTTCGTCGCCCTCGCGGGTCGTTATTTCAACGCGCAGGACGGAAAGCTGCAGTGCACCAACCCGCCGTGCTTGTTCGCTGTTCAACGCGAAATGCAGGACGGCGCCGTCAGCGGCAACCAGCACTCCCGAAGCGTCCTCGCTGACCGCGCCGCCGAAAGCATGGCGCAGGGCACGCCGGAATTCCGCCGGCGTGCTGTTGCTCATCAACCGGACCGCGCTCCCGCTCCACGGAAACGGCCCGTCAGCCACCGGCGATCGGCGGCCAGACTGCCAGCGTATCTTCGTCCTTGAGCAGCGTCGTCGCGCGCGCCTCGGGCGGCACGAAGACGCCATTGACCAGTACCAGATGAGTCAATCGTTCCGGCAAAGCGAACGGCGCCAGAACTGCGCTCACCGCGGTGGCTTCGGGCACCTCGACGACCACCCGGTTGTTCTTGCTGCCGCTCGGCAGATAATCGCCGAGCGTGGCGTAGAGCTTGACGGTAACCCGCATCGAATCAGCTGTTCGGTCGCTGGCTGGCGATGAAGGCTTCGACGAAGCGCGTCGGCGTTTCCAGCAGCTTCGCCTTCCACGGCCCGAGCCGTGTTCTTCCCTGAATCAGCCCGCGCAGGGCGCCGACATGTTCGGTCAGGCCGATTGCCGTCGCCCCGACCAGAATGTCGCCGTCGAATTGCAGGCTGATATAGCGGCCGTTGGACTCATCGGCACGCTCGACGCCCTCGCCGCCGGTGACACCCTGCCACTCGCCGAACGACGACGAGATCATGCCCAGCGAATCGAGCACGTTGATGGCCAGCACGCCGTTCATGCGCGCCGCGCCGTTACCGACCGCGCCGGCCATGTTGAGCGCCGCGATGCGCGCCTGGTCGGCGGCATTGGGCTGGATCGCGGCAACCAGGTGGCGGCCGGAGAACAGATCGGGCGCCTCCGCCACGTCGCCTGCCGCGTAGATGCCGGGCACCGAGGTTTGCATCGTGTCGTCGACCAGCACGCCCTTGGCGACATGCACTGGCGTACCTTCGAGAAAGGCGACATTGGGCGCGACCCCGGCAGCGACGATCAGCAGGTCGCAAGCGACTTTATCGCCGGTTGACAGTGCTACGGTCAACGGCGAATTTTCGCCATTTTCGATGCGCTCGACACCGGCTTTCGTCACCACGCGCACGCCCTGTTTTTCGACCCAGCGCTTGATCATCGCGCCGGCCTCGGGGGTCATCATGCGCGGCACCATGCGGTCGCCCATCTCGACCACGGTTAACTCGACACCGCGCTTGACCAGTGATTCCATGATGATGCAGCCGATGAAGCCGGCACCGAGTTGCACCACGCGCGCGCCAGGGCGCGCCAGGTCGGCGATGGCCCGCGCATCAGCCAACGTCCAGCAGGTGTGCACCTGCGGCAGGTCGATGCCGGGAATCGGCGGCCGTACCGGGTGCGACCCGGTGGCGATCAGCAGGCGATCGTAGTTCTCGAACTGGCCATCTTCGAACAAAACCGTGTGTTTTTCGCTGTTGACCGCAACGGCCCGCCCGCGGCGTTGGCGGATGCGGAGTTGCTCGAAATGGCCATCCGCCTTGCGCAGATAGGTGCCGCGCTCGTCGATATTGCCTTCCAGCAGATAGGGGATCGCCATTCTTGAATAGGGCGGCGCGTCCTCATTGCCGACGAGCAGAATGTCGTCAGCAGGTGCGGCGCGGCGCAGCGTTTCCGCAGCGACGACACCGGCCGGACCATTGCCGAGAATGATGTGTTTCATGCCTGTTCTCCGGTTGGGAAAAAAGCGGGGTGGCGACAACAGCCGCGACCCCGCCCGCATTCCTTCGTAGCGCTAGAGTCCGAGACGTTCGAGCGTCGAACTTTCGGGCACACCCTCCGGAGTCCAGCCCCGCACCTTGTAGTATTCCGGCCGCATCTTGTCGATGCCGTTGACCAGGCCCTTGGCCGGGCCGGTCTTGGCCGCTTCGTTCTTCAGGCGTGGCGGCAGGTCGTCATCCTTTGCCGACATGCCGGCGGCGAGGTTGTACTGGCGCTCCATATTCCAGATCCGTTCGCCGACCAGTGCCAGCTTGTCCATCGACCAGTCGCCTTCGCAGGCCGCCTGAATCTGCGGCTGGATGTCGGCCAGCGTCCAGGCGAAGGTCGTGAATACGCAGATGCCGGCGGAATCGACGACCCCGGTCGCATCCTGGAAGGCCTTGACCAGATCGGCCTTGCCCTCGGTCACCAGCGGATCGGTCTTGACCGGAATGCCCAGCACCTCGGAAGCGACCGTGTAACCACTCAGGTGACAAGCGCCGCGATTGGAGGTGGCGTAAGCCAGGCCCATGCCCTGAATACCGCGCGAATCGTAGGCCGGGAACTCCTGCCCCTTGACGCTCATCGACAGTTCCGGACGCCCGTACTTGGCGCACATGCGGGCGCTGCCGAGACCCAGTTCCTTGCCGAAACCTTCGCCGTGCGCGGTCATCTCGACCAGTTTACACAAGGCTTCGGCCGAACCGAACCGGGCATCGACGCCGATCTGCTCCTTGCTCAGGATACCGAGATCGTAGAGTTCCATCGCCGCGCCGACCGTCGCCCCGAAGGAAATCGGGTCCATGCCGTGCTCATTGCACAACAGATTAGCGTACTGCAGGGCTTCGAGATCGCCAACGCCGTTGGCCGCGCCGAGCGCCCAAGCCGCCTCGTATTCGAGACCGCCGCCGGCGCCCCAGTACTGCGGGCTGTTCTTGACGCTGAAATGAGTTTCGTCGATGCGCGAAATCCGGCCACAGGCGATGGTGCACCCGAAGCACGCGGCATTGGCAACCAGATGCGTCTTGCCATCGGTCGGCCGCTTCTCGTGCATGGCCTCGCCGGAAATTTTTCCGGCTTCCTCGAACTGCACGTCGCGGTGGTTGCGCGTCGGCAGGGCGCCCATTTCGTTGATAACATTCATCAGCACCTGCGTGCCATAGGTCGGCAAGCCCTGGCTGGTCACCGCGTTTTCGGCCAGCACTTTCTTGCCGGCAGTGGTTGCCGCCATGAACGCCGGAAAGTCCTTGATCCCCGAAACCCCCTGCGTGCCGCGAATCGCCACCGCCTTCAGGTTCTTCGAGCCCATCACGGCGCCAACGCCGGAACGGCCCGCCGCCCGATGGAGATCATTGACGATGGCGGCATAATAGACGCCGTTCTCGCCGGCACCGCCGATTGACGAAATGCGGATCAGCGGGTCCTGGTGAGTGGCCTTGATCGTCTCTTCGGTTTCCCAGCAGGTCTTGCCCCACAGGTGCGCGGCATCGCGCAGTTCGGCCTTGTCGTTCTCAAGGTAGAGATAGACCGGCTTAGGCGATTTGCCTTCAAAAATGATCATGTCCCAGCCGGCGAATTTCATTTCGGCGCCGAAATAGCCGCCCGAATTGGAGCAGGCGATGGCATTGGTCAGCGGCCCCTTGGTGACGACGACATAGCGCCCGCCAGTCGACGCCATGGTGCCGGTCAGCGGTCCGGTCGCCATGATCATCTTGTTTTCCGGGGACAAAGGATCGACCTTGGGGTCGGTTTCCTCGACCAGATACTTCGAAGCCAAGCCGCGCGAGCCCAAGTAATCGTTGGCCCAGGCCATGTTCAGCGGTTCAGGTGTGCAGGTGCCGGCGGTGAGGTTCACGCGCAGGACTTTTCTATTCCATCCCATGATCTCTCCTCCTCAAGCAGCGACGGCAACAGGCGCCGTATTGGCCTTGGCGGCCCACGACCGCATGCGGTCCAGCCCGGTCCAGTCGGCATCGACATAGGTGATGGCAGCGGTCGGGCAGGCCGTGACACACTTCGGATCGCCTCCGCACAGGTCGCATTTCTGAACCTTGCCGACATCAGCCATGTAATTGACCGTACCGAACGGACAGGCAATGGTGCATACCTTGCAACCAACACAGGTCGCCTCGCGAACCACCTTGGCGCCGGTCGCGGCATCGATGACGATGGCATCGACCGGACAGGCATTCATGCACCAGGCATCGGCGCACTGCGTACAGGTGTAGGGCACCTTGCGGCCTTCATGTTCGAAATTGAAAACCTTGATGCGGGACTTCGACGGATTGATGGCACCCGTATGCTCGTAAGAGCAGGCCATCTCGCACTGCAGGCATCCGGTACATTTCGCCGGATCGATGTGAAGCGACTTCTGCATGGTGTCTCCTCCATGGGTGTTCGGTTGTCGCAAGCGGGAAGTGCCAGTTCTCAGGCACGCGGAAACAATCATGGGCTTTTTGTCGGTGGCTGTCATTCCGCAGTGCAGCATGTGCGCTGCAACATCTGGTTACACAAAGCTACGCAAGCACGACAGACATTGGCGCGAGCAAAACCTACACTGCATTCGTACCTCCAACCCCTCCTCTCGAAACTCCCCCTTTTCGAGAACTTCCAACCCCGCCGCCTGGCGGGGTTTTTTTATTCCTCACCACTGAAAGCATCCCAAACGGATGCCCGCAATTTTGGCGACGTCCCGCCTTCCGGTTTGGACGCAAGGCGTTTTATAATTGTGCACTTATATTTTTTGCGGATCGAGGTAATCAGCATGGCCGAGCAATATTCTTCCAAAGGCATCATGATCGTCAGCATCATCGTGACCGTTATCCTGATTGCGGTTGTAGTTCCTTTCTCCATCAAGGGCGACAAATCCGCTGCCGATGCCAGCAATGGCGACCAGGCCGAGAACCGCATCCAGCCGGTGGCCAAGTTCGAGCTGACCAAGGCCGCCCCGGCCGCTGCCGCCGGCCCGAAAGACGGCGCCACAGTGTTCAACACGGTTTGCGGCGCCTGCCACAACACCGGCGTCGCCGGCGCCCCGAAATCGGGCGACAAGGCGGCCTGGGCACCGCGCATCGCCTTGGGTAACGATGCGCTCTATGCCTCCGCAATCGCCGGCAAGGGCGCGATGCCGCCCAAGGGTGGCGCGGCTGATCTGTCCGATGACGAAATCAAGGGTGCGGTTGATCATCTGGTCGGCCTGTCCAAGTAAGCAGTACCCCAGTACCCATTCCACGACAAGGGAGGCTGCGGCCTCCTTTTTTGTGCCCGCGTTCAGCGTTTGTTGCCTGAAAGCAGGGCTTTCATGGCGTCGAGCCGGGCGCTGCCGGTGGCCTTGTCGGGCGGCGCGGCGTCCTTGCCGCCGCTGAAGCGAATGTCTTCCTTGCCCATCTCGGCAATGAAGCGCGAGGCTTCGCTGGGCACGAACTCACGAGCCTGCTTGCGCCGTTCGCAGTAGGACAGATGCAATGAGCGCTGGGCGCGGGTGATGCCAACGTACATCAGCCGCCGTTCTTCTTCCAGCTTGGCCGGGTCGAGCGATTCGCGGTGCGGCAGGATGCCTTCCTCGACGCCGACCAGAAACACGTGCTTGTACTCCAGCCCCTTGGCGGCGTGCAGCGTGGATAGCTGGACCATGTCGGCCTCGTCGTTGCTCTGTTTATCGAGCCTGTTGATCAGCGCGATGCTCTGGGTCAGGTCGATCAGCGTCTTGCCTTCTTCCTCGCCGCGGCTGCTCAGCCAGTTGTTGAATTCGCAGACATTGGCCCAGCGCGCCTGGGCGGTGCGCTCCTCTTCCTGGTCGTAAAGGTAGGTTTCGTAATCGATGGCACCGAGCAGGTCGGGCAGCACCTGCTGCGCCGGCTCGCGGCTGGCGCGGAACTGGATGCGGTTGATGAAGTTGCAAAATTCCAGCAGCGGCTCCAGTTGCCGGGCCTGCACGCGCTGCGCGAAGCCTTCCTCAAACGCCGCGTGAAACAGCGAGACATGCCGCTCGCCGGCGTACTGGCCGAGCGCCTGCAGCGTCGCGGCGCCAATGCCGCGCTTGGGCGTCGTCGCTGCGCGAATGAAGGCCGGATCGTCGTCCTCATTGGTCAGCAGGCGCAAATAGGCAGTGATGTCCTTGACTTCGGCCTTGTCGAAAAAAGACTTGCCGCCGGACAGCAGGTAGGGAATCTTGTGGTTGCGCAAATGCTGCTCGAAACCGCGCGCCTGATGGTTGGAGCGGTAGAGGATGGCGTAGTCGCGGAACTTGCCGCGATGCTCGAAGCGGTGCGCCTGCAGTTTCATCACCACACTTTCCGCCTCGACCTCGTTGTCCTTGCAGGCCGTTACGGTGATCTGGTCGCCGTGGCCAAGCTCGGACCACAGCTTCTTGTCGAACAGTTTTTCATTATGCGATATGACGTTGTTGGCGGCTTTGAGGATTCTTACGGTCGACCGGTAATTTTGCTCCAATTTGATGACCTTCAGCGCCGGAAATTCATTCGGCAGCTTCTTCAGATTCTCGATATCAGCGCCACGCCAGCCGTAGATCGCCTGGTCGTCGTCGCCCACCGCCGTGAATTGGGCGCGGACGCCGGTCAGCAGCTTGAGCAGCTGGTACTGGCAGGCGTTGGTATCCTGATATTCGTCGACCAGCAGGTAGCGCAGGCGGTTCTGCCATTTTTCGGCAATTTCCGGATGCTGCCTGAAGAGCACCACCGGCAGGCCGATCAGGTCGTCGAAATCCATCGCCTGATAGGCCTTCAGCGTCGCCTCGTAAGACAGGTAAGCATGAGCGGCCAATGCCTCGTGCTCATTGCTGGCGAACTGGCGAGCTGCTTCGGGCGTCACCAGCGCGTTCTTCCAGTTGGAAATGATGGACTGTAGATGGCGCAGCGCGCCTTTGTCGACGGTCTTGGCAATGTCGCCGATGATGCCGGCGCAATCAGCCGAGTCGAAAATCGAGAAGCGTGGCTTGTAGCCGAGCGCCCTGGCCTCTTCGCGCAGGATGCGCACGCCGAGCGAATGGAAGGTCGAAATTTGCAGATCTTCCGCCGTCGACCGCGACAGCAGCTTACCGATACGCTCCTGCATTTCCTTCGCCGCCTTGTTAGTGAAGGTGATGGCGGCCACGTTTCGCGGCTGAAAGCCGCAATCCTGCACCAGATAGGCAATCTTCTGCGTGATCACCCGCGTCTTGCCCGAACCGGCGCCAGCCAGCACCAGCAAGGGGCCGTCCAGGTAATGAATCGCTTCGCGTTGTTGGGGATTGAGGCCGGACATTGGGAACAAAAGCAAGCGCCCCGGGTGGCCGGGGCGCGATGGCTGGAGAGGGCGATTTTAACCCACGGCACCCAGCATGTCCGCGCCGGGGCTACCGGTCAGACGATATCGAGGTGCCCGATGCCGGTGGTCAGGTCGCGATCCTTCGAATCCTTGCCGTGCAGCTTGATCTGCAGGCGCAGGTCGTTCAGCGAGTCGGCATTGCGCAGCGCATCCTCGTAGCTGATCTTGCCGGCATCGTAAAGGTCGAAAAGCGCCTGGTCGAAGGTCTGCATGCCGAGCTCGCGCGATTTCTTCATCGCCTCCTTGATCTCGCCGACCTCGCCCTTGAAAATCAGGTCGGAAATATAGGGCGAGTTGAGCATGACCTCGATCGCCGCCAGACGGCCCTTGCCGTCTTTCTTGGGCAGCAGGCGCTGCGAGATCATGCCGCGCAGGTTGAGCGAGAGATCCATCAGCAGCTGATGGCGACGGTCTTCCGGGAAGAAGTTGATAATGCGGTCGATTGCCTGATTGGAGCTGTTGGCGTGCAGGGTCGCCAAACAGAGGTGACCGGTTTCGGCAAAGGCGATGGCGTAGTCCATCGTGTCGCGGTCGCGGATTTCACCCATCATGATGACGTCCGGCGCCTGGCGCAACGTATTTTTCAGCGCCGGTTTCCAGTCCTCGGTATCGACCCCGACCTCGCGCTGCGTGACGATGCAGTTCTTGTGCTCGTGGACGAATTCGATCGGATCCTCGATAGTGATGATATGGCCGTAGGTGTTCTCGTTGCGGTAATCGACGAGCGCCGCCAGCGACGTCGTCTTGCCGGTGCCGGTGCCGCCGACGAAGATGACCAGGCCGCGCTTGGTCATCGCGACATCCTTGAGCACCGGCGGCAGGCCCAGTTCGTCGAGGGTCGGGATGGTCTGGTTAATCGTCCGGCAGACGACGCCGATGCGCCCTTGCTGGACGAAGGTGTTGGTCCGGAAACGGCCGATGCCAGCCGGCGAAATGGCGAAGTTGCACTCCTTGGTCGCCTCGAACTCGGCAGCCTGCCGGTCGTTCATGATCGAGCGGGCGAGTTCGGCCGTATGCTGCGGTGTCAGAACCTGGTTGGAGACCGGCATGATCTTGCCGTCTACCTTGATCGCCGGTGGGAAATTGGCGGTGATGAACAAGTCCGACCCCTTTTTCTGCACCATCAGACGCAGGAGGTCGTGCATGAATTTCATTGCCTGATCGCGTTCCATAACGTTCCTTCTCTCCCTGATATTCAGCCGGCTCAGCCGGGGAAGTTGTCCTTGTTGGTCGCCCGGGCACGCGCCTCGGCGTTGGAGACGACGTTGCGCCGCACCAGTTCGAGCAGATTCTGGTCGAGCGTCTGCATGCCGAAATTCTGGCCGGTCTGGATCGCCGAATACATCTGCGCCACCTTGTTCTCGCGGATCAGGTTACGGATTGCCGGGGTGCCGATCATGATTTCATGTGCGGCGACCCGCCCCTGACCATCCTTGGTCTTGAGCAGGGTCTGCGAAATGACGGCACGCAGCGATTCAGACAGCATCGAACGGACCATTTCCTTTTCCGCGGCCGGGAAGACGTCAACGATGCGATCGATGGTCTTGGCTGCCGACGAGGTGTGCAGCGTAGCGAACACCAGGTGGCCGGTTTCGGCGGCGGTCAGCGCCAGGCGGATGGTTTCGAGGTCGCGCATTTCGCCGACCAGGATGACGTCGGGATCCTCGCGCAGAGCCGAACGCAGCGCATTGGCGAAAGACAGCGTATGCGGCCCGACCTCGCGCTGGTTGATCAGGCACTTCTTGGCCTCATGCACGAACTCGATCGGATCCTCGACCGTCAGGATATGAGCGTACTCATTTTCGTTGACGTGATTGACCATCGCCGCCAGCGTCGTCGATTTCCCGGAGCCGGTCGGCCCGGTGACCAGCACGATGCCGCGCGGGTATTCGGCGATATCCTTGAAGATCTTCGGGCAGTTCAGATCCTCGAGCGTCAGGATCTTCGACGGAATGGTCCGGAACACCGCGCCCGCGCCGCGCTGCTGATTGAATGCATTGACCCGGAAACGTGCCAGATTGGGAATTTCGAAGGAGAAATCACATTCCAGTGTCTCTTCATAAATCTTGCGCTGGGTGTCGCTCATGATGTCGTACACCATGCCGTGCACGTCCTTGTGCTCCATCGCCGGCAGGTTGATCCGGCGCACATCGCCATGAACACGGATCATCGGTGGCAGGCCCGACGAAAGATGAAGGTCGGATGCCTTGTTCTTGACTCCGAAGGCCAACAGTTCGGTGATGTCCATGCGAATCGTCCTTAGTGCGCGTGTATACTGAAAACAGAAAGAATTCCAAACAATTATGAGCGCAATCGCCTCCAACCTGCAAGCAGTCCGCGCACGTATCGCCAAGGCGGCGCTCGATGCAGGCCGTTTACCCCAAGAAATTACGCTGCTGGCCGTCAGCAAGACGTGGTCGGTCGACTGCGTAATCGCCGCACATCAGTCCGGACAGCGGGCATTCGGGGAAAATTACGTTCAGGAAGCGGTCGACAAGGCGCGCGCCACGGCAAACCTCGATCTGGAATGGCATTTCATCGGCCCGCTGCAAAGCAACAAGACACGGCCGGTCGCCGAACATTTTGCGTGGGTTCATACCATCGACCGCCTCAAGATTGCCGAACGCCTCTCGGCGCAGCGACCGCCCACTCTGCCACCCTTGCAGGTCTGTGTACAGGTGAATGTCTCGGGCGAAGCCAGCAAGAGCGGTTGCATGCCGGATGACGCAGCGGCTCTGTGCTCTGCGGTAAACGCGCTACCACACCTTAAATTGCGCGGCCTGATGACCATTCCTGAGCCAGCCGACGATTTTGCCGCCCAGCGGGTGCCGTTGCGCCGTCTGCGCGAACTTTTCGCTACCATTGGCAGCAGCGGTTTGCCGCTCGACACCCTGTCCATGGGCATGTCCCACGATCTCGAAGCAGCCGTTGCCGAAGGCGCGACCATCGTCCGCATCGGCACGGCCATTTTTGGTGAAAGAAGCTACGCATGAAAATCACGTTCCTGGGTGGCGGCAACATGGCCAACGCGCTGATTGGCGGCATGTTGAAACAAGGCATGGCGCCGACCGACATCGCGGTCATCGAACCAAACGCCGAGGCGCGCGCCAGGCTGCAACAAACTTACGCGGTCAACTGCCTGGAAGCTGCCGAAATGCTCGCCAGCGCCGGCGACCTGCTGGTTCTGGCGGTCAAACCGCAGCAAATGAAGGGGGCGGTGGCGCCGCTCGCCGGCAAGCTGGGCAACGCCGTTGTCGTTTCCATCGCCGCCGGTCTCGATCTCGCGACGCTGTCCCGCTTCCTCGGCGACCATCGCAAAGTCGTCCGCTGCATGCCCAACACACCGGCACTGATCAGCGCCGGCATCACCGGACTCTGTGCCCTGCCGGAAGTCAGCGTCGCTGAACGCGCCGCCGCCGAACGCGTCCTGAAAGCCGTCGGCAGCACGCTGTGGATCGATGACGAGCGCCAGATGGATGGCGTGACCGCACTTTCCGGCAGTGGCCCGGCCTATGTTTTCCTGTTCATCGAAGCCATGCAGCAAGCCGCCGCCGATCTCGGCTTCACACCCGAACAGGGCCGCCAACTGGCCATCGAGACAGTTCAGGGCGCCGCGGCGCTCGCCGCGCAATCACCCGAGCCGGCCGCAACGCTGCGCGAACGGGTCACCTCCAAGGGCGGCACGACCGAAGCTGCGTTGCAGATGATGGCCGACAAGGGCGTCAAGGAAGGTATCATCGCCGGCATCAAGGCTGCCGAAGCGCGCGGCCGGGAACTCGGCAAACTCCTGGGAGCAGCCTGATGCAAGCCATTCTCTTTCTTCTCACTGCGGTCATCGGTTTTTTCAGTACCCTGTTCCTGCTGCGTTTCATGATGCAGTGGATGCGCGTTTCGTTTGTCGGACAGTTCGGCGATTTCGTCGTCAAGCTGACCAACTGGGGGGTCAAGCCGCTGCGCAGGATCGTTCCCGGCATGGGCGGCCTTGACTGGGCCAGCCTGATCGCCGCGCTGTGGCTGCAACTGATGCTCGGCGGCCTGATTCTGGCCACTGCCGACGTTCCGCTGTCGGCCGATACGCCGGGGATGATTTTGTTGATCCTGATGCTGGCGATCCGCGGCCTGCTGCGGCTGACCGTCTACATCCTGATCGGCGCGATGATCCTGCAAGCTGTCCTGTCCTGGATCAACCCGTATTCGCCACTGGCGGGGCCGGCTGACCAGATGACGCGGCCGATTCTCGCGCCAATCCGCCGCTTCGTGCCGCTGATCGCCGGCATCGACCTGTCGCCCCTGATCGCCATCCTGCTGCTGCAGGTGGTGCTGATGTTCGTGTGAACGACTGGCTGCGCGTCGCCACCGATGGCCGCATCACGCTGACCCTGCACATCCAGCCCGGCGCCAAAATGACCGAGTTCGCCGGCCTTCATGGCGATGCCCTGAAGATCCGCCTCGCCGCCCCGCCAGTGGATGGCAAGGCCAATGAAGCGCTGATCAAATTTATTGCCGACACCCTTGGTCTGCCAAAGTCGGCAGTTACCATCAAGAGCGGCCAGACCTCCCGACGCAAGGCGCTGGAAGTCATCGGTGGCGACATCAGACAGATTACCGCGCTGGCAGCGGATTAGTCGGCTTCGGAACTTGATGGCGAATGCTTAATCGAAGTCTCGCCAACCTCGTGCGCACTCGATAAAAAATGCCCAAACTTGTCCGTCCCCCACCCGATGAAATTGTGCGCGCCCGCTCGCTGGCCAAATACCGCAAGCGCGCCGCCCGTTACGACCGCACCTGCGGCCCGACCTGGCCGATACGCGAACGGGCGATTACTGCGCTGAACTTGCAGCCGGGCCAGGCAGTGCTCGATGTGGGCTGCGGCACCGGGCTGAGTCTTGCCTTGTTGCGCGCGGCTGTCGGTGAGCAGGGCCGCATCTATGGCTTTGACCAGAGCCCGGACATGCTGGCGCAGGCGCGGCAGCGGGCGGATACGGCGGGATGGCACAACGTCGAACTGTTCGAGTGCCCGGCGCAAACTTTGAATTTACCGTCCCCGGTTGACGCGATTTTGTTTCACTACACACATGACATCCTGCGCTCGCCGCTGGCTATTGACCGCTTGCTGGCGGTGGCCGGACAGGGGGCGGCGGTGGCGATTGCCGGGGTCAAATATTTCCCGCGCTGGCTGGCGCCGCTGAACATCTGGGTGTATCTGAAAAATCACGGCTACAACGGCAGCCCTGGGGAATTGACTGCGCCGTGGGATCGTATCGCGCCGCACTTGAGCGATTGGCAGATGACACCAACGCAATTCGGCATGGGTTATCTCGCTTTCGGGCGGGTCAATAAATCGGCTCAGGACAAGGAATGAGCGCGACCTCCGTTGCCGCCGAGAAGCCCCGGCGCAAGGTTGTCCGGGTCGTGCTGGCGTTGCTGTTTCTCAACGGCATGCTGAGCTTTCGCGACTGGTGGCCGACGCCGGGGGTTTTGCCGGACCATCGTCTGGCGCCCGAGTTCGTCTGGCTGTGGCTCGCTTTGCTGGGGCTCTTTGCCTGGCGTGGGGCGCTCTCGACACGTGCGCTCAAGTTGCTGACCTTTGCCTACCTGCTGCTGGTCCTGGGGCGATATGGCGATGTCACCGTGCCCAGCCTGTTCGGGCGACCGATCAACCTGTACTGGGATGGCGCGCAAATTCCCCGGTTTTTGTGGGTTTCGGCTCAGGAATGGGCCTGGTGGCAGAGCCTCGGGCTGGTGCTGCTCATTGGTGTCTTTTTCTGGGGTCTGTTCGGTCTGTTGCAGCGGGCGATTGCCGTCAGCGCCCGCGATGCGGTACCTTTTGCCATGCGCACGCGCTGGGTCTGGGCGGTCACGGCCTTGGCGGCCGGGCTCGCGGTCGCCAATCTGGCCGGGGTGCGCGCCACCTGGCCACTGGTTTCCAAGCCGGTCATTCCCACTTACTGGCGGCAGGCGCAGTTGATGGTGGCGAGTTTTTCCTCGGCCCGGCAGGCTGATTTACTGCCGGCGGAAACCGTGATTGATCGAGCGCTTGGGCAGGCGTCGGGAACGACCCTCGGAGCGCTGGGCGGACGCGATGTGTATCTGATCATGCTCGAGTCGGTGGGGGCGGTAATTTACGACAGTCCCCGCGCCAACGAGATTTTGCGTCCGCGACGCGCGAGTTTTGCCGAAGACATTGCCGCCAGTGGCCGCCAGGTGGTGACCGCCTTCTTTCGTTCGCCGACCTTTGGCGGCGGCTCCGATCTGACGCACCTCGGGCTGCTCTCCGGCATCGACCTGAGCGACCCGATGCGCCACGACGTGTTGCTGACGACGCAGCGACCGACCCTGATCTCCTTGTTCAAGGCCGGTGGTTTTCAAACCTTTGGCGTCTATCCGGCACTCGACTGGGCGTGGCCGGAGAGCGCCTTTTACGGTTTCGACCGTCTTCTCGAGCGCCGCGATTTTGGCTACAGCGGCCCGGCGCTGGGCTTCTGGGCGGTACCCGATCAGTACTCGGCGGCGCGCTTCGAGCAATTGCATCCGCGCGATAGCAAGGCGCCGCCGCGTTTTGTCTTTTTCCCGACCATTACCTGCCACCTGCCCTTCAACCCTGTGCCGCCGTATCAGCCTGAATGGTCAAAAGTTCTCGCCGAACAGCCCTTCGATGAAGCGGATGTCGAGCGCGCCCTGGCGGAAAAGCCCGACTGGCTCAACATGACGCCGAGCTATTTGCGCATGGTGGATTACACCTACCAGTGGCTGGGCGCATATTTTCGCCAGCCCGAACCGCGCGAGGCGATCTATATCCTGGTCGGCGATCACCAGCCGGCGGCGAATATCACGGGAGAGGGCGCGTCGTGGGATGTGCCGGTGCACATTGTCTCGCGCGACGAAAAGTTGCTGTCACGCTTTGTCGAGCAGGGGTTTCATTCAGGGATGGAGCCACAGCGCCAGGCGTTGGGTGAGTTGCATTTGTTGACCGGGATGATGCTGAAAGCCTTTGCCGCGCCAGTCCCTCAGCTGGCAGCGGTGGCGCGTTGACCCGGCCAGCCAGTAACGATGGCCAGCGCCAGCCAGTTGAGCGCCAGTCCCAGCGCCTGCCGGTTGTCGAACCCCTCCTGCCAGAGCAGCAGCGGCGCGGCAACGGCGCACAGTGCGGCGAGCCAGCGCTCGGGCAGATGCTTGTTCGGCGCTGCTTCGCCCAGCAGGCGCAAGGCAAGCCACAAGGCAACGGGCGCCGCCAGTACGGGCCAGCTCAATGGCCGATAACGCCCGTCGAGCAGCAATCCCGTCGCGCTCAGCAAGACCAGGACGAGCAGCAGGCGGGTGCTCCAGAGAGCCAAGTCGGTGTCGTTGCTTCGGCCAGCAAGCGCGGCGCGCAGCCGCTCGATCGCCGCCAGACTGCTGAGCAGTGCCGCGAGCGTCAGGCTGCCGCCGAGCACCCAGTCGAGCGGCGTGCGATTCCATTGCCGCAGTTCTTGCCATTGCAGCAACGTCAGCAGCGCCAAGCCGCCCCCGGCCAAGGCGCTGCCCAACAGCGCTATGGAATTCTGCCGACCGACCCGGGTAAGCGCCCACCACAGGCTCGCGCAAATGCCGACGAGCGCAGCCAGCGGCAGTTGCCACCACTGCGGGTCGGCGACGACCGGCCCACGGAAGGCTACCCGCTGCTCACCATCGGCCGTGAAAACCCCCCAATAGCCACCCATGGCACCCTCCAGCTGGCGCTTCCAGGGCTGATCGAAGGCTTCGATGAGGTTGAAGACCGGGAGGGGCATGGCTTGCCCTTTTTCCGGCAATCTTTGCTCGCGGGTCAGCAGCTCACGGATGAATCGCGACTGTTCCAGCGGCCCGGGAATCGCTGCCCCGCGTTGGCGGCCGGCGGCGGGCCAGCCGGTTTCGCCGATCAGTACCGGCAAGGGCGAGAAAATCGCCTGCATTTCGGCGTTGACCGCAAGCACATGCGCCACCGCCCGATCGACGGCGACCGGCGTGTCTTCCCAGTAAGGGAGGAGGTGGATGGTGACGACATCGACATGGTGGCGCAGATCATCGCCATGCCGACGCCAGAATTCCCAGACGTCGGCATAGGTCACGGGAACGCGCGAGCCGCGCCGGGCGGCCGCCAGCAGGTCGGCCAGCGCGGACGGCGTTTGTTCACCGCGCAGCAGAACTTCGTTGCCGACCACCAGCAGGTCGATCACATCGGCGTAATCGTGCGTCAGCGCCAGCGCGCGCTGCAGTTGCGCCGCGTTGCCGGCGCTGTCGCTATCGATCCAGGCGCCCAGGATCACGCGCAGCCCGAGTTGGCGGGCAATCGCCGGCACCGCATCCATGCCCTGGTCGACGCCATAGGTGCGCACGCAGCGGCTGACTGTGCTGATCAGGCGCAAGTCGGCTTCGATCAGCGCCGGCGTGATGGTCAATGCCGGATCGAAGGGACTGTGGCCGGGGCGTCGGAACGGGGCGTAGGAGACACAGGGCAAACCCGGCTCGGTGACCTCCGGCAGCGGCACTGGCCGGCCCTGCACAAAGACCCAGACGAGGAGCCCGAGCAGGCCGAGCGCCAGACTGCCGAGAGCAGCGACGCGGCGCCATGCGCTGGGGGAGCGAGGTGAATCGGTCATTGCGGCGGGCGGAAGGTTCGGGACGCGTCAAGGCGAGTGCCTTGCCGCAGTGCTTGATGCTAACGCAGAAAAATCCTGCGCAGCGCAATCCCCGACGCTGGACCGGGGCATTGCTGATTGCCCTGATGATCGGACTGATCAATTTTGTCGTCTGGCGCGCCTTCAATCCACCGCTGGCTGCGCCCGATGTGCAGGAGCGCATTGGCGGACTGGCCTACAACGGTTTCCAGCGCTGGGAAAGTCCGCTGAGCCGGCAGTTTCCGAGTGATGCGGCGCTCAAGGCGGATCTTGTCCAGCTGGCCGGCCTGAGCAAGCGGCTGCGCACCTACAGCGCCAGCGAGCTTCCAGGTTTGCCGACGCTGGCTGCCGAACAGGGCTTCACGCTCAGTGCCGGCGTCTGGCTCGATCAGCGGCGCGACAACAACGAGCGCGAGTTGGCAGCCATCGTCGCGGCCACCCGTCAGCATCCGGCGATCGATCGGGTAATCGCCGGCAACGAAACCCTGCTACGCGACGAAATGAAACCGGCCGAGCTCCATGCCTATCTCGACCGGCTGCGGGCCGCGCTGCAGGTGCCGGTGTCGACCGCCGAGCCGTGGCACGTGTGGCTCAAGCAGCCGGAATTGGCCGACCACGTGGATTTCATCACGGTGCATCTGCTGCCTTATTGGGAAGGTTTGCCGGCCGACCGGGCCGTGGACTATGCCCTTGAGCGCTATGCCGAAGTGCGCGAACGCTTCCCGGGTAAAAAGGTGGTGATCGGTGAAATCGGCTGGCCGAGCAACGGCGACCGGCGGGCAGCGGCAGAAGCGACGCCGGAGAATCAGGCGCTGTTCATCCGCCAGTTTCTTGAGCGGGCGAGCCGTCTTGATCTCGATTACTACCTGATGGAAGCCGTCGATCAGCCTTGGAAGCATGCCACCGAACGAGCGGTCGGCGCGCATTGGGGCTTGCTCGACGCTGCCCGGCAGGCCAAGTTTGAATTCACCGGGCCGGTTCAGGCCGACCCGTACTGGCAAGGCAAGGCGCTGCTTTCGTCGGCGCTGGGCGGGCTGGCACTGCTGCCGTTTTTGCTCGCCTTTGCGCCGATGCGGCTCGCCGGACGGCTGATGTTCGGCCTCAGTTTGCAGGCCGTCACCTCGTTTTTTGTCTTGCTGGCCGCGCTGCCGCTGGCGCATTACCTGCGGCCGCTCGACATGCTTTTTCTCATCCTGCTGGTGCCGGCGCTGCTCATGATGGGCGTGATCTTGCTGGTGCAGGTTTTTGAATTTGCCGAACTTTACTGGCCGGGCAGCCTGCAAAATCAGGTCACCCTGCAACCGCTGGCGGCTGATGCGCCGGCGCCTTTCGTCAGCATTCATCTGGCTTGCTGCAACGAGCCGCCGGCGATGGTGATCGCCACCATCGACAGCCTGCTGGCCCTCAACTGGCCGGCCTTCGAGATTGTCGTTGTGGACAACAATACCAGTGATGCGACGCTCTGGCAGCCGGTTGAGGCGCACGTTCAGGCTTGCCTGGCGGCAGGTGTGAAGACGCAATTGCGCTTTTTCCATCTGCCGCAATGGCCGGGTTACAAGGCCGGAGCGCTCAATTTTGCCTTGGAAAAGACTGACCCGCGCGCTGAGTGGATTGCCGTGGTCGACGCCGATTATCTGGTCAAATCCAACTGGCTAAGCGCGTTGGGTGGCTACTTTTCTGATCCGACGGTGGGCGTTGTCCAGTCACCGCAGGCGCATCGCGACTGGTCACAGAACACGCTCAGCCGCATGATGAACTGGGAGTACGACGGCTTTTTCCGTATTGGCATGCACCACCGCCAGGAGCGCGATGCGGCGATTCAGCATGGCACGATGACCGTGATCCGGGCCAGCGCCCTGCGCGCGGTCAAGGGCTGGGAGACGGCCTGTGTTTGCGAAGACAGCGAACTCGGCCTGCGTCTGGTGCAGCAGGACTTGCGTCTGGTTTACGTTGATGAAGTCTTGGGCAGCGGGCTGGTGCCGAGCGATTTTGCCGCCTATCAACGTCAGCGCCGACGCTGGGCGCAGGGCGCGATGCAGATTTTGCGCACTCATCGTCAGGCGCTCTTTGGCCGCTCCAGCCTTTCGCTGGCGCAACGCTATCATTTTGTCGCCGGCTGGCTGCCGTGGGTGGGTGACGGGCTGCATTTGTTTTTCAGCCTCGCCGCCATGCTGTGGGCGCTCGGCGTGCTGCTTGCACCGGAAACTTTTGGCTTGCCGATTGCCCTTTTTGTCGTGCCGCTAGCCGTTTTTTTCGTCATTCGCCTGCTCCTGACGCCCTTGCTCTATCGCCGCCGCGTGCCTTGTCCGCCCAGCGATGTGGCCGGTGCGGCACTGGCCGGTATCGGGCTTTCACACAGCGTTGCACGCGGCGTCTTTGCCGGTTTGTTCAGCAAAAGTTCGGTGTTTGCCGTCACGCGCAAAGGCGTCGGCAATGGCCCACTCAAATCTGCCGGCACATTTGCTTCGGTGCGCCAGGAAATCGCCCTTTTGGCTGGCTTGCTGGCGTGCATGGTGACTTTGGGTTTGCAATCCAGGCCCGAATCCGATGTTGCCCACTGGGGCTGGATTCTGGCTCTGGGCCTGCAGGCGCTGCCCTATGCGGCGGCCGTAGTTTGTGCCAGCCTGCCGTTGCGCTTAAAACTGCGGCAGTGAACCGCTCTGGCAGAAGACAACGGCAGAAACTCTAGGCTTGATAAACCAGCCGCCCGCCAACCAGCGTCTTTTTCACTTTGCCGTTCAGCAGGTAGCCGGTCCACGGCGAATTCTTGCCGCGGCTTTTGAGGGCTTCCGGTGTCAGTTGCCAGACCGTCGCCGGATCGAAAACGCAGACGTCAGCTGCCGCTCCCACTGCAAGCTGCCCGCTTTGTAGTCCGAGCACCTCGGCCGGCGCCGACGTGATCCTGGCCAGCGCCACGGACAATGCCACACCCGCCGCTTCGGCCCACTTCAGGGTCAGCGGCAGCAAAACCTCGAGGCCCGTCGCGCCCGCCTTGGCCTCACCGAACGGCAACAGCTTTTCATCGGCCCCGACCGGCGTATGGTCCGAGCAGATCGCCGCGAGGCCCGAGGCGGCCGCGGTCGACAGCGCCTGACGGTCGCGCTCCGTGCGCAGGGGCGGAGAGAAACGGGCATGCGGATTGAAATAGCCGATGTCGTTGTCGGTCAGCAGCAGGTGATGAACGCCGATATCGCAGGTCACCGGCAGGCCGTCATGTTTTGCCCGCTGCAGCATGGCCAGCCCGGCAGCGGAAGAAATGCGGGTCAGATGGACCCGGCAGCCGGTATCGCGCACCAGTTGCAGGATGGTGCCGATGGCAATCGTTTCGGCGGCCACCGGGATACCTGCCAGGCCGAGACGGCTGGCCACTTCGCCCTCGTGCGCAATGCCGTTGCGCGCCAGCCAATGGTCCTGCGGCTGCAGCCAGACGGGGAAACCGAAGGTCGCTGCATATTCCATGGCACGCAGCAGCGCCTCGGTGTCGACCATGGGCACATTGGCCTGCGAGAAGGCGACGCAGCCGGCCTTTTTCAGGCCCGCCAACTCCGCCAGACGCTCGCCCTTGAGGCCAAGCGTCAGCGCCCCCAGCGGCAGCACCCTGGCCCTGGCGATTTCCTTCGCCCGGTGCACCAGGCGGTCGGCCAGTTCCGGCTCGTCGAGCGGCGGGTCGGCATCGGGAGGCACGACGACCGAGGTCACGCCGCCGGCGACGGCGGCGGCCAGTTCCGCCTCGATGCTGTTGAGGCGGGCGCCGAGGTCGATCAACCCCGGGCAGACGACACAGCCAGTGGCGTCGATCACCTGCGCGGCGACAAAACCGGCCGGCGCCTCGCCAATGGCGACAACCTTGCCGTCGCCGATGAACAAAGAAGCATTACGGTCGACAGCGTTTTTAGGGTCAATTACGCGGCCATTTTCGATAACAATGTTCATGTCAGTTCCCCGCAACGATGCTCATGACGGCCATGCGCACGGCAATGCCGAAGGTGACCTGAGGCAGGATGACGGCCTGCGGCCCGTCGGCCACCGCCGAGTGGATTTCGACGCCGCGGTTCATCGGGCCGGGATGCATGACGATGGCGTCCAGCCTGGCGAGCGCCAGCTTTTGCGGCGTCAGCCCGTAGTGGCGGAAGTATTCGCCGGCCGAGGGCAGCAACGCGCCGTTCATCCGCTCGTTCTGCAGCCGCAACATGATGACCACATCGCAATCCTTGAGTCCTTCTTCCATGTCGTGGAAGACATGCACGCCGAGCTTGTCGAGATGCTTGGGCAACAGGGTTTCCGGCCCGATGGCGCGGACTTCCGGCACGCCGAGCGTGGTCAGTGCATGGATGTCTGAACGCGCCACCCGCGAATGCAGAATGTCGCCGACGATGGCGACGCGCAGTTGCGTGAAATCCTTCTTGTAGTGGCGGATCGTGTACATGTCGAGCAGCCCCTGCGTCGGATGGGCATGGCGTCCGTCGCCGGCATTGACCACGTGCACATCGTCGAGGCCGATCCGCTGCAGGTGCTCGGCAATCAGGAAGGGCGCGCCCGAAGAGGCATGACGCACGACGAACAGGTTAGCGTGCATGGCGCACAGGTTGTCGATGGTGTCGAGCAGGGTCTCGCCCTTGCTCGCCGACGATTTGTTGATGTCGAGGTTGATGACGTCGGCCGACAGGCGCTTGGCGGCGATCTCGAAGGTGGTGCGGGTGCGCGTCGAGTTCTCGAAGAACAGGTTGAAGACGCTCTTGCCGCGCAGCAGCGGCACCTTTTTCACATCGCGCGCCGAAACCTCCATGAACGATTCGGCGGTGTCGAGTATCTGCGTCAGGATGCGTTGCGGCAAGCCCTCGATCGACAACAGATGGGTCAGCTCGCCATCCTTGTTCAGCTGCGGGTTATGCATTTTCGAGCCTCCAGGCGAGTTGACCGTCGTCCTGCCTTGCCAGAACGAGTTTGTCGCTGTCGCCCAGGGCGAGATCCCAGACGCAGTAGGTCGGCGCCACCGGCAGTTCGCGTTCGCCACGGTCGGCCAGTACGGCCAGTTCGATCGACGCCGGACGGCCGTAGTCGAAGAGTTCGTTGATTGCTGCGCGCGTCGTGCGGCCGGTATAGAGCACATCATCGACCAGGATCAGGTGACGCCCCTCGACATCGAAAGGAATTGCGGTCGGCTTGACCTGCGGGCGCAATCCTTTTTCGGCGAAGTCGTCGCGGTAGAACGAGACATCGATCATCCCGATTTCCTCAGGCAACTCGAGGAGTTCCTTCAACCGCTCGGCAATCCAGGCGCCACCACTGAAAATACCGACCAGCGCCGGTCGGTGATGCAGATAAGGACGAATCAGGTCGGCCAACTGGCGGCACTGGGCCTCGGCGTCAGGCAGGGGATTGGGCAGAGGTGACATGGGGTGTGCTTTCAAACCAGGTTTCGAGGATGAGCTGGGCGGCGACGGCGTCGAGCACCGGTCTGGCGGTCTTGCTGTTGCGGCCGGTTTCGCGCAGCCTGGCTTCGGCGTCGCATGAGGTCAGGCGTTCATCGGCAAAACCGACTGGCAGCTTGAAGCGGCGCTGCAGGCGTTCGCCGAATTTGGTCGCCAGCCGCGTCATCTCATGCGGCGTGCCATCGGCATGGGTCGGCAGGCCGACCACCAGTTGCACCGGCTGCCACTCGGCGACCAGCTTGCCGATCGCGGCGAAACGATCGTCGTTCGATTCGGCGTCGATAACGGTCAGTGGATGGGCGCTGCCGAGCAGGGTCTCGCCGGTCGCGACGCCGATGCGCTTGGCACCGAAATCGAACGCCAGCACGGTGCCGTCAGGCATGTCCGGCAACGTCGGAGAGCTGGGTAAAGCTGATGCCGAGATTTTGCATCGCGGCCGGCAGGCGTTCCTCCGGCGGCAAGTCGAACAGGACGCTTGCCTGGGCCGGTACGGTCAACCAAGAATTTTGACTCAATTCGTTTTCCAGTTGGCCTGCTTCCCAGCCCGAGTACCCCAGGGTAACGATGATTTCAGCGGGAAGTCCTTCCTTGCCGACTGCCGTCAGCACATCGCGCGAACTGGTCAGGCCGACTTCGTCATTGACGGTCAGGGTCGATTGCCACGCCCCGAGTGGGCGATGCAGAACGAATCCACGATCGAGCTGCACCGGCCCGCCGAAATAGACCGGCAGGTTGGCGAGTTCCTCGACCTCCAGCTTGATGTCGATCTTTTCCAGCAGGCCGGCCAGGTTCATGTCGACCGGGCGGTTGACGATGATGCCGAGCGCGCCGTTCTCGTTGTGCTCGCAGATATAGACGAGGGTATTCGAGAAGTAGGGATCCTCGAGCGCCGGCATGGCGATCAGGAAATTGTCGGTCAGGTTGACGTTGTTCATAGTGGAATTTTAATCTCCGGCAGGGTACAAACCAACCATGCCACAACAAAAAGCCCTCGTCTGGTTTCGCCGTGACCTGCGCGACCATGACCACGCCGCCCTGAGTGCAGCGCTTGCTAGCGGAAACGCAGTTTATTGCTGCTTTGTTTTCGACACGCGAATACTCGATGCTTTGCCGACGAAACATGATCGTCGCGTGCATTTCATCCACGGTTCGCTGCTCGAACTGGATGCCGCACTGCGCCGGAGTGGCGGCGGGTTGATCGTCCGCCACGGCCAGGCGAGCGAAGAAATCCCGAGGCTGGCGAGTGAACTTGGCGTGTCGGCTGTGTTCGCCAACCGCGATTACGAGCCGGCAGCCAAGGAACGGGACGGTGAGGTTGCGGCAAAACTCGCCGCCCAGGGCATTGCCTTTCACGACTTCAAGGATCAGGCGATTTTCGACGGCAACGAGATTTTGACGCAGGCGACACGTCCATTTTCGGTATTCACGCCTTACAAAAATGCCTGGAAAAAGCGGTTGACCGCAACGGCGTGGGCGGCCCACCCCTGTAACGGGCGACTGGCCGGCAACGAACTGGCCGGCGTTCCCGAGCTTGGCGCCATCGGCTTCGCAGCGACCGACCTCACCGAACTCGGCATCGTTGCCGGCATGTCCGGCGCACGCGGTTTGTGGGACGACTTCCGTGCCAAACGCATCAATCGCTATGGCGCTCTGCGCGATTTCCCCGCCATCAAAGGCGTTTCCTACCTGTCGGTGCACCTGCGCTTCGGCACCATTTCGATCCGCGAGCTGATCCGCGCGGCGGTCGCGGACAAAGCCGACGCCTGGCTCGGCGAGCTGATCTGGCGCGATTTCTACTTCATGATTCTCGACCACTACCCGCACGTCGCCAGCCGCGCTTTCAAACCCGAATACGACGCCATCGCCTGGGATCACTGGCCCGAAGGGTTCGCGGCATGGTGCGCCGGGCGCACCGGCTACCCGCTGGTCGATGCCGCGATGCGCCAGTTAATGCATAGCGGCTGGATGCACAACCGCCTGCGCATGGTAACTGCCTCGTTTCTGACGAAAGACCTGGGTATCGACTGGCGTCTCGGCGAGCGCCATTTTGCCGATCAACTCAACGATTTCGATCTCTCGGCGAACAACGGCGGCTGGCAGTGGGCCGCTTCCAGCGGCTGCGACGCACAACCTTATTTCCGCATCTTCAACCCGGTCACCCAGTCGGAGAAATTCGATCGCGAAGGTCGATTCATCAGGCGCTACGTGCCTGAACTGGCGAAACTGCCGGACAAGTACATTCACGCGCCGTGGCGAATGAGTCAAGCCGAGCAGGAAGCGCTAGGCGTGGTGATCGGTCGCGACTATCCGCTGCCGGTCATCGATCACGCACGAGCCAGGGAAAAAACCCTGGCCCGTTACGCAGTCGTCAGGAGGCCCGCTTTTCCTTGACGTAGCCGGCGATCAGCGCCAGCAGCTCGTCTTCGTCGTAAGGCTTGCCGAGGTAATGGCTGGCGCCGATCTCTAGCGCGTAGTTGCGGTGCTTCTCGGCCGTTCGTGACGTGATCATGATCACCGGCAGGGTGCCCAGGCGCTTGTCGGCGCGAATGTTGCGCACCAGGTCGAAACCATCCATGCGCGGCATTTCGATGTCGGAAATGATCACGTCGGGCGTCACTTCGAGCAGCTGTTCCAGCGCATCGACACCATCCTTGGCCAGCACCACCTGATAACCTTCGCGGGTCAGCAGGCGGCTGGTGATCTTGCGCACGGTCAGTGAATCGTCGACCACCATGACGGTCGGCAGCGTTACTGTAGGCGCCTCGACCGGCACAGCGCGAGTCGGCGCCACCCCCTGAATACTGACCAGCGGCGCACGGCTGGCCAGCGCGACCGGATTGAGGATCAGCACCACCTGGCCGTCGCCGAGCACTGTCGCACCGGCGATACCGACCACCCGCGAAAGCTGGGCGCCGATGTTCTTGACGACGACTTCCTGGTTACCCCTGAGTTCGTCGACCTGAACGGCAACGCGCTGTGAACCGGAACGCAGCAGCAAAACCCAGTTGCGACGTTGCACCTCGGGCACCGCTTCCATATCACCAAGGAGATGCGGCAAAAACTGGAGTGAATAGCGATTTCCCTGCCACTCGACCTCGCCACGCTGCCGTATCTCTGATAGTGCATCTTCCTTGAGTTCGACGACCTGCTCGATCATCGTCGACGGCACGGCATAGGTATTCAAGCCGACACGCAGCAGCAGGGTCTGGGTAACCGCCAGCGTCAGCGGCAGGTAGACCCGGAAGGTCGTTCCCTGACCTGGCTGGGAGAGAATTTCGATGCGCCCGCCCAACTCGCCGACTTCAGTCTTGACCACATCCATGCCGACGCCGCGGCCGGCAAGCTGGCTGACTTCGCCGGCCGTTGAAAATCCGGGACGGAAGATGAAGTCGAAAAGCTGGGAATCATCGACCACAGCGCCGGGTTCGAGCAAACCCATTTCCTCGGCGCGGGCGGCAATGCGTTCGCGATCGAGGCCGCGGCCATCATCGGCCATCGACAAAATGATTTCGTTGCCCTCATGGGCCAGCGAGACGGTGATTTCGCCGATTTCCGACTTGCCGGCCGCAACGCGATCGGCACGAGATTCGACACCGTGGGCAACGGCATTGCGCAACATGTGCTCAAGCGGCGCCATCATCTTGTCGAGCACCGAGCGGTCGAGTTCGACCTGACCGCCGATGATGTCGAAGTTGGCGCGCTTGCCGAGTTCCTTGGAAGTCTGGCGGACAATGCGGAACAGGCGCTCAGCCTGGCTGGCGAACGGCATCATACGGACGCCCATCAGCTCCTGCTGCAGGCCGCGATTGAGGCGGGCCTGGGCGACGATGGCGGCGTTGTCATCGTCAAGGTTCTTAAGCAGGTTCTGCTGTACCGTCGCCACGTCATTGACCGACTCGGCCATGAAGCGCGTCAGCTCCTGGAAGCGGGTGAAGCGGTCAAGTTCGAGCGGATCGAAATCGGCCTGCCCGTCATGCGTCTGGGCGACGCGCGCCTGAATCTGGCCTTCCGCCTGAATCTCGATTTCGCGCAACTGGCGACGCAGACGAATGACGTTTTCCGTCAAGTCGAGCAGCGAACTCTTGAGGCTGCGCATTTCGCCTTCGATTCGCGCCCGCGCGATAGACAATTCACCTGCCTCGTTGACCAGGCGGTCGATCAGGTCCGCCCTGACGCGCAGCGACGCACGTTGCGCGCCAGCTTCGGCATCGTGATGATCATGATCTGAATCGAGATGGAACGATACTGCCGACAGCGCTGCAGTTCCGTCCTCACCCGAGCCGGTCGCCAGCGGCTCGATGATTGCAGTTTCACCATTGCGCAGACGCTCGGTTGCCTGATCAAGAGTGTCACAACCACTTTCGATTTCGTCGATGAACGCCGGGGTTGCCGCTCCAGCGCGCAGGACATCTTCGACGCGCGCTTCAAGCAGGTGGGTGAATTCGCCGAGATTCATCGCACCGGCCATGCGGGCATTGCCCTTGAAGGTATGCAGCAGCCGTGCGATGGCATGCGGTTGCGCGTCACTGTCCAGGTCACCGCGCCACAGACGCAACTGCACGGTCAGTTCGCGCAGTTGATCCTGTGCCTCTTCGAGGAAGATGGGGAGTAATTGTTCGTCAAGGTCATCCTGCAGCCGCGAACCCGGTGTGACGGCAACTGGCACCGTTGACTCGACGACCGGCTCGCTTGATGGCTCGGGCGCCTCGAAAATCTCCTCGACTTCTGGAGATTCGACGACAGTTTGCACACCCGGTGCCTCGACGAAAAAGATGTCTTCGAGCGCAGCAATCAGTTGAACCTGGTCTTCCGGAGCTTCCTGGCGCGCCAGTCCGGCGAACATTTGCTCGAGGGTAATAATGGACTGGCGAACGGTTTCGAGGCCGCCGATGCTATCCGGACGACCGGAACTATCACGCCGCAACAATGCATGCTCGAGCGCAATGGCCAGATGGTGGAGCGGCATCAGCCCGACGGTTGCCGCAATTCCACCCAGGGTATGCGCCGCACGGGTAATCGCAAACGAGGTCGGCGCCACCGGATTGGCTTCTAGTTCAGCGTAGCCGGCAACAAGGGTTTCAAGGTGGCCGCGCGCCTCTTCACGGAAAATGTCATAGAGCGTCGGTGCCACCTGAGCAACGGGTTCAACCGGCTCGAACGACGGGATTTCGACAACCTCGATCTCCGCCCCGGCTGAAACGTCATCCGGAACGGAAAAGTCGGCAAATATTTCCAGATCTTCGCTCGATTCCTGCCTTGGCTCTTCGACAACCTGCGTAATCTCAGGGGCCTGCTCGAATTCAGGTGCGAACAGCGGTTCGGACTCGATGGTTTCAACCGTTTCGGGTTCGGGTGTCAAATCCAGCACAATTGGCAGGTCGACCGTGACGGCGGGTGATTCATCAACTTCCGCAGCCGGCAATTCGACGCTCTGCACAACTGCGACGGTATCAAGCCCCGCTGCCGGTACAGCCGGTTGATCTCCACGTAGCGACTCGGCCAGCGCAACCATTGCCGACGGATCAGGAATTTCCGTGCTGCCTTGTTCAAGCGCAGCGACCCAACGTGTAAATAGCTCTTGCGCGTCACCGATTAGCGTCTGTAGCGCCGGCGTCACCGCCATGTCCTGGCGCAGCCACATGTTGAAGGTCTGCTCCAGGGCCCAGGCAGCCTCACCCATATCGACGAGGCCGACCATGCGCCCGCTGCCCTTCAGCGTATGCGCCGAGCGCCGCAACGTGGTCAAAGCTTCGACGTTGAGCGGGTCGGCAGCCAGCAGTGCAGACTGTTCGGCCATGCTGGCCAGAACCTCTTTGGCCTCTTCGAGGAAGATTTCGAGCAACTCTGCATCGATCGCCTCATGGCCGGCTTGGGCCAGTTCGATCGTCTCTGCGGAAGGCGAGGGCGACTCGGCCACCGGCCGGGCAACCGACGAATCGGCAAGATCGGCCTCGGACTGGAAAACGGCTACGGATTCAAGGCTGTCGAGAAGCGTATCGGGCGCACCAATATCAAAATCGGCTGGCAGCCCGGAATCAGTGGGCTGTACTTGCTGCTTGCTGGCGGGCGCTTCCCCGAATCCGGCGAATAGCGGTGCTGCTTCCGGCTCGGCCTGTCCGCCGGAGAATTCGCTGCCAGGAGCTGCCGACGGTTCGTCACTGGCCGACCCTTCATCCGTCGGCTTTTCACCACCTTGCAGACGATGAACGAAGGCGTCGAAATCGCTTTCGCCATGATGCAGGGAATCGATGAAGAAACCGAGCATGGACAGTTGCTGGGCGACGGACTCGAAGTCTGCGGCGACCGGGACATATCCCGTTTGGGCAAACTCCTGGATACGCGCACCACACGCCTGCAACATCGAAACTGCAGAAAAATGCCCCAGCATGGCCAATGCACCGGCAATCTGTTTTACCGGACCAGCAAGCAGCGCCAGATCGTGACTCTTGCCCGGATTGCGGAAAAACGCGTCGAGCACCTGTTCGACCTGACCCAGATTGTTCTGGATTTCGCGGGCGACCTGGCCGACCAGCAGACGCTCCTGAGCGCGCCGCGTCATTTCGTCGAGCAACGGCAGATTTTCATTGCCGCCCGCCGGTTTGCCAGCAATGCAGGCGTGAAGGCGAGCGACCATCAGGTCGACCTGCTGAGCGAAATCCGTTCCCAGACGCCGGAAGTTTTCCTGAGCGTTCTGCAACAGAAGAATCGCGGTCGCCACCTCCATCGCCACCGAATCATTGTGGCGCTTGGGGTCTTCGGAAAGCCAGCTGGCCAGGGCACCAAAACTCTGTCCGAGACGCTTCAGATCGGTATGGCCAATTTCGCCGGTCAGCTCGACACAGGTCTGCGCGTTTTGATCGAACACGGCCAACGCCGCCGCACTACCGGTACAGAATTTATTCCATGCTTCTTCGGCAGCAGCGAGCGTGTCACGCAGACGCCGCAAGCTCACCTCCTGCGGCAGGTTGCTTTCATGATCGACCATATCCCCCGGCAGCAATGCCGGCAGGTTGAATGTCGACTGAACCTCGGCCACCAACATGCTCGAATTTGCCGGCGCCTGGGCAACGGCATACAGCACGTCGCGCATCAGGCGTTCGGGAATGTTGTGCGACCCTTCCAGCAAGCGGCGCATCTGGGTATCGATTCGGGCCAGCAGCTGGCGTGAATCGGCATCCGGTTCGCCCTGTAGATCAAACAAGGATTCGACGAAAGCGAGCGCGACCCACCAGAATGAACGGGCCGATGACGACTCCTGCGTCGCCTCGATATTTTCCAGTGCCCGCCGCATGTCCTCGAGCGCGGCATGCGGCGCGGTCGTATGCCTGAGCCAGGAAAGCAACCCCTTCTGAAACCGCGCCCTTTCCGACTTGAACAGAGTGTGCAACTGCCCGGCAGAAAGCGGCGCTACCGGAACCTGTCGTTTCGGCGGGCGCCGCGACAAATCAGGAAAAAACAGATCGGCCGGACTACACTTCTTCTCCAAGCCACGCGCATGTGCCAATACCGAATAGACAAGATAGAGGCGCAAGGGCTGGTTGGGCTCTCCGGCAATGAGATCTTCGATGTATTTCCGAATCGCCGCCATCGCCTGGCTGAGCGTTATGGAAATCTCTGCAGAGAATTGCAGGCGCTGCGCTTCGAGTGCTTCGAGCAAATCCTCAAGGGATTCCGTGACTTGCGTCACCCCATCCAGTCCGACAATGGAGAGGGCGCCATGGACTTGATGAATATGGGTGCGGCAAAACCGGATCTGTGTCGCATCGCCGGCCAGTTCGTACTGGACTAGCGCTTCCACAGCACGTGTAAGTGCCAGGTCGATCTCGCCCTTGACCCAAGTCAATGGGCCCAGATCAAATTCGGTTGCCGCGCTCATAATCTCTCGCGTATCCCGCTCAATCGACCTTGAAACCAGCAACCGAACCCTTGAGTTCGGAAGCCAGGGCATTCAGTTCGTCAACCGCCTCGGCAGTACGCTGCGTACCGGCGGTCGTCTGTTCGGTAACATTCAGAATGTCCTGCATCAGGTTGGCCACCTGGGTCGCCGAATTGGCCTGCCCCTGGGTCGAGGTCGAGATGTTTTCAATCAGGTCAGAAAGGTTGCGCGAAACCTGTCCGATCTCTGCCAGCGCCTGACCTGCCGCGTCGGACAGCTTGGCGCCCTCGACCACACCTTGCGTCGATTGCTCCATGGCTGATACCGCATCCTGCGTATCGGTCTGAATCGTCTTCACAATGGCGGCGATCTGCTTCGTCGCCTCGGCGGAACGTTCGGCCAGTCGCTGCACCTCTTCCGCAACCACCGTGAAGCCGCGCCCCGCATCGCCGGCGGAAGCGGCCTGAATGGCGGCGTTGAGCGCCAGTACGTTGGTCTGTTCGGTAATGTCCGAAATCAGTTCGACGATTTCACCGATCTCCTGCGAGCTTTCGCCAAGACGCTTGATTCGCTTCGAGGTCTCCTGGATCTGGTTGCGAATTTCGTTCATGCCCTTGATCGAATCCTCCACCGCCTGCGTACCCTTCTCGGCGGCTGCCAGCGACTGGCGGGCAACCTGGGCGGACTGGGTCGCGTTGCCAGAAACTTCGCTCATTGAGCGCGCCATTTCGAGCGCCGACTGGCCGGCATCCTGAATTTCTTGCGACTGACGCTCGGCAGCACTCAGCAGTTCGGCGGAGTTCTGACGGGCAATTTCGGTCGCTGCCGTAACCCGGTTCGCCGCATCGTTGATGCGACCGACCAGCAGGCGGAGTTCTTCGATCGTATAGTTGATCGAATCGGCAATCGCACCGGTGATGTTTTCGCTGACCGTCGCGGTCGACGTCAGGTCGCCATCAGCCAGATCGCCCAATTCGTTCATCAACTGGAGAATGGCCTCCTGGTTTTCACGATTGGTCACTTCCGAAGCCTGACGCTGCGTCTCGGCATCTTCGGCACGGCGCCGCGTATCATCGAGATAGACCTTAGCCAGCAGCGCAAGAACGGCAACCGCAAGCACTGCGAGGCTGATCAGAAAAATCACGAAGCGCCCGCTCTGGGCCAGGACCTGCTTGTAGCCAAGGGCGAGATTGTCCGTCGCTTTCAGCAAATCTTCACTGTCGCGGAAAATGCTGGCACCGGCCTGCTTGGAAAGAACAAGCGGCTGCATGTTGCCGAGGATGCTGCTGATAGCCGCCTGATAGGTCTTGAACGCAGCATCGAGCTCGCCGAGTTTTTCGCGCGTGTCGGCGTCGGTCGCCCCCTTGCTCAAACCCAGCAGGATGTCCCGGAAGTTGTTGGTATCCTTGCCCAGCAGGAAAGCCACTTCAGGGTTGATTTCATTGCCGACCAGCAGGGCCGAGGCATTCTTGGCGATCCGTTGCGTCAGCATCACCATCTGGTTCGCCGCAGCAATTTCCTTGTTACCGGCACCCGATTGCAGCTTGAGCGCGGCAACCTGCTCCGACAATTCCAGCATTGTCGAATTTTCGTTATCAATCGTCGCCACGTTTTTGCCGAGGGCAAGCAGATTTTCCTCCTGCCCGATAACGACCTTGGCGTCATTGTCGGCTTCCGTCCACAAGGCGGTCAATGCCTCAAGCTGGGGCCGGACATCAGCCGGCGATGCAGGAACTTCAGTACCGTCGATATCGCCCCCGGAAGTCAGCATTTCAAGCAAATGACTGAAGGTTTCGCGCGAATCCTTCAGTTGCGCGAAAGCGGCAGGATTACCCTGTAGCGCCAGCGTCGAGGCCTTGCCCAGGCGTTGCGAAAGCATTTCCATCTGGCCCGCCGCCGCGACATAGGCCGTTCCATGAGTAGTGTCACGGGTATTGACGAAAACCAGTGTGGCAATCGCGAGCAGCAGAATCACGAAAATACTGCCCAAGGTCTTCATCTGCTTGATGACGGGTTGTTGCGCAAAAAACGCCGGCAAAAACGATGAGCCTCCACTGCCCGAGGTCGCCGACCCTCCATCCACAACCGTCATCGGTGCATGAATGCCGCCCATGCCAAAATTCTTCAAGCCAAACGCCATGCTTATCCTCCACTCAGGGTCCGAATGAATCAGACTCCGATATTCATGAAATCATTATCAGCGAGCAAGTCGCGCACCGAGAGTTTTCGCCAGACTCCGCCCTGGCTATCCTTATAGCGTACTGCGCCCCACACCGGGTCTGCCGCATCCGCAACTGCAGCGGTGAAGTCATCCGGATTCTTCAGGCCGAGCATGCGCGTGACCAGCAAAGCCGCATTGGCGCCATGCTTGCCGCCCACTAGCAACAGGCGCGTGTTGTTGTTGCGTGGCGTTGGCGCCCCGCCGCAAAACACCGAAAAATCGGCGACGGCAAACAGGCTGCCGCGAATATTGGCGATTCCGGCAAACCATGGCCGGGTCAACGGCACCACCGTCAGTTTCGGCGCCTGAACGATCTCGCCGCTGTCCGACAGATCGATCAGCCAGTTGTCGTCACCCGCCTGTACGCCAAGCCAGGACGAAGTCCCACGGCCTTGGGCAGCACCCAGAAGGCGCCCCGCAAGGTATTCCTGAAAATCGCGAAGGCTGGTTTTCTTGGCCATTCAGGTCAGGGCAGCGCCGCAATTTTTTTAAGCAATTCTTCGGGATTCACCGGCTTGACGATGTAATCCGCCGCCCCCTGGCGAAGCCCCCAGATCTTGTCGGTTTCCTGCCCCTTCGACGTGCAGACGATCACCGGAATATTCTTGGTCTCTTCATCGCGCGTCAGCGTACGCGTCGCCTGATAGCCATTGAGCCCGGGCATCACGACATCCATCAGGATCAAGTCGGGCTTGGTGGCCTTGGCCTTGGCGATTCCTTCTTCGCCGTTTTCGGCAGTGCTCACCTGATAACCGGCCTTGGTCAGCAAATCAACGGAAAAGAAACGTTCCGTTGGGGAATCGTCAACAACGAGTATGTTTTTGATGGGCATTGGTGCTTTGCTCCATTAACCGCTAAGAAAGTTCGGACACCTGCGGCGCCGCAAACATGGCGACGGTCTGAAGCAGACTGTCCTTGGAAAAAGGTTTGGTCAGGTACTGATCTGAACCGACCATGCGCCCCCGTGCGCGGTCGAACAGACCATCCTTGGACGACAGCATGATGACCGGCGTCGATTTGAAACGTGGATTCTTCTTGATCAGGGAGCAGGTCTGGTAACCGTCGAGACGCGGCATCA
>CAZGPO010000001.1:0-46395 GCA_964527745.1 uncultured Dechloromonas sp. | reverse complement strand
GCCTGCTCTCCAGCCCGCGCCGCATGCCCTCCATGACCGGCTTCGACCTCGAAGTCACCGGTTTCGTCCCTTCTCCTGCGGAGCTCTGAACCATGTCCCGTTTCGACAATATCCTGGAATACGACAATAATCTGAGCGGCGCCGGCCTGCGTATCGGCGTCGTCATGAGCCGCTTCAATCTGCCTGTCTGCGAGGGCCTGCTTTCGGCCTGCGTCGCCGAGCTGAAACGCCTCGGCGTCGCCGACGGCGACATGGCGATCGCCAACGTGCCGGGCGCGCTGGAAATCCCGCTGGTTCTGCAGACCATGGCGCAAAGTGGCCGTTACGACGCGCTGGTCGCCCTTGGCGCCGTGATTCGCGGCGAAACCTATCACTTCGAAGTGGTCTCGAACGATTCCTGCCGTGCCATCATGGATGTCCAACTCGATACCGGCATCCCGATTGCCAACGGCATCCTGACCTGCGAGACCGACGAACAGGCCGAAGTCCGCATGCTGGAAAAGGGCCGCGACTGCGCCCAGGCAGCAGTCGAAATGGCCAATCTGCACGGCGCGCTCGCCCAATGACCGCTTTCCCGCGCGATGCCGGCGAGGCGCCTGAAGCCAAGGCGCCGCCCAAGTCGGCACGGCGCCGCGCCCGCGAATTCGTTCTCCAGGGCCTGTACCAATGGCGGGTCGGCGGTGCCGACGAGGCGGCGATCGAAGCCCAGATTCCCGAGATGGAAAACTTCGCCAAGGCGGACAACGACTTCTTTGTCGCCACCCTGCGCGGCGTCATCGGCCAGCAGGAAAGGTTGACGGCGCTGGTCACGACCCACATCGACCGCCCGTTCAGGGAACTGTCACCGGTCGAGGCCTGCGTCCTGCTGATGGGCGCCTGCGAGCTGGTCCAGAATCCGGAAACGCCCTACCGCGTCATCATCAACGAGGCGATCGAGCTGACCAAGGCGTTCGGTGGCACCGATGGCCACAAGTACGTCAATGGCGTGCTCGACAAGGTGGCAGCCGAAGTACGCCCGGCCGAAGTGAAAGCCAAGAAAAAGGGCCGTTGATGCCCGGCGAATTCGCCCTCATCGACAAGTATTTCACCAAGGCCACGCCATCGGCCATCCTCGGCCCCGGCGACGACTGCGCCCTGCTGCAACCGACACCCGGCAAGCAGCTCGCTATCACCACCGACATGCTGGTCGCCGGCACGCATTTTCTACCCGACACCGACCCGCAAAACCTCGGCTGGAAAGCGCTCGCCGTCAATCTGTCCGACCTCGCTGCAATGGGCGCCACGCCGCGCTGGGCGCTGCTAGCCGGCAGCCTGCCAGCGGTCGACGAACCGTGGATCGCCAAATTCGCCGAGGGATTCTTCGCCTGCGCCGCCGAATTCGGGATCGAGGTCGTCGGTGGCGACACGACGCGCGGCCCGCTCAATCTCTGCATCACCGCGCTCGGCGAATGCGAACCGGGCCAAGCGCTGCGCCGCGACGGCGCGCAGGCCGGCGACCTGATCTGGATTTCCGGGCGCCCCGGCCTCGCCAGCCTCGGGCTGGCGCAACTCCAGGGCCGCGTCGAACTGCCCGAACCGTGGCGCCGTCTGTGCGTCGCCGCGCTGGAACGGCCGCGGCCGCGCGTCGCCCTCGGCCAGGCGCTGGTCGGTGTCGCCTCAGCTGTCATCGACGTTTCCGATGGGCTGCTCGCCGACCTTGGCCACATCGGCGAACGCTCGGGTCTCGCTGCGGCCGTGCAGCTGGTGCAACTTCCGCATCTGCCCAAAGGTGAGCGCTACGACGCTGACCTGCGGCGCATCGCCCTCGAATGCCAGCTGAGCGGCGGCGACGACTACGAACTGTGCTTCACGACATCACCGGCGCAGGCCCAGGCAGTAGCCGGCATCGCCGCTCGGCTGGAACTGCCCTTGTGGTGCATCGGCACCATGGAAGAAGGAGGGTCCGGCGCGGTGACGGTCTTCGACCCGGACCGCCAGCCGATCGAATTCGCACAACGAGGCTACGACCACTTTGGCTGAATCTTCGAAAGACGCCCCCAGTCTCAAATTCCTCTTCGCCCATCCGGCGCACTTTTTCGCCTGCGGCTGTGGCAGCGGCCTGGCCCCATGGGCGCCCGGCACCTTCGGCACCCTGTTCGCGTGGCTGAGCTTCAACCTGTTCCATTCCTATTTCACCGATTTCGCGCTGCTCGGGTTGTTTGCCGCTGCCTACATATTCGGCATCTGGGCCATCGACAGGGCCGGCCGGGCGCTGGGCGACCCAGACCATGGCAGTATTGTGTGGGACGAAATCGTCCCCTTCTGGCTGGTTCTGCTCATGACGCCGGACACCCTGCTCTGGCAGGCCACCGCCTTCGGGCTGTTCCGCTTATTTGACATCACCAAGCCGCAGCCAGCCCGTTACTTCGACGACCACGTCAAGAACGGCTTCGGCGTCATGGCCGACGACCTGGTGGCCGCCGGCTATACCTTGATCTGTCTGGCGCTGCTCAAATTCATCCTTTTTTGACGGTCGACCACAACAGTCAGAAACCTCCACAGGCGGACAACAGGCATAAAATGGCGGCACGAACTTTGGGAGTACCGCCATGAGCCACAAGCATGCACACCTGATGCGCAGCATCTTTCAGGACCCGCCAAGCGCCAATATCCACTGGCGCGAAATCGAATCCCTGCTCCACCATCTCGGCGCCGAGATCGAATCCGCCCACGGCGCGCGCTTCAAGGTCACGCTGAACAAGGTCGAGGCTTTCCTGCACCACCCGCATAACAGCAATACGTGCAGCAAGACGGACATCAAGCAGTTGCGCGAGGTGTTGACCCACGCCGGGGTGACGCTGTCATCGTACGAAGCCGGCACACACGGATAGACGGTTCATGCCGGCTGTGACTGACGCCGGCCCATGTTTGAGCAAGGCCTTCGTCGGAGTTGCCTCAGCGCTTCCACTCCGGCAACTCCTGAATAGCCCGAATGTCGTAGATCAACGACAACGCCAGCCAGGACTCCAGCGGAAAGCGGACATCACCGTCCTGTTCGCCATACTTGGCGATCAATTGCCGCGCCAAATCGGTATTGGCATCCAGGATGCCGATACCTTTCATTGCCCACGACTCGAACAGCCGGGCGTCGACGACTTCGAAACTGAGGAGCTGAATACGCTCATGCCTGGGGTCGCGAGCGATGCGGAAGAAGGTCTCGTTGACATCCTCGAATCTGCCCTCGATAACCTGAAGGAAATGGTTTCTGGTGGCGAGCAGGAACCCGGTAACCTCGGCAAGCGAATTATTGGCCGCGCTATGATGCAGGATATCTTCAATGACTGGCCAGTCCAGCTCTCTGGTCACCCGGCTCTTGTAGATCAGGCGATACATGATGCCACTCCTTTCGCTTGCTTCCAGCTGGCATAGAGTCCATCCGCTGATTTTCGTTCCCGCTGCCTCGCGGCATTCAGTGAATTCAGCGTCTGCCGGCGAACACGGCAACGCCGACCCCCCCAGAATTCCGCAGGTTCAGTCCCGGATCGGCTCCGGAGCCCTGCGCCCGAGCAGCAGTGCGACGGCACTGTCGGCCAACTGATCGACAGTGAGTGGTCCATCCGGGCGATACCAGTGGCCCGACCAGTTGAGCATGCCGAACAGGAACAGGCGTAGCGGCGGTGCGGCCGAGCGTATCTTTCCGCTGGCCGCCAGCTCGTCCAACGTTGCCTGCCAAGGCGTCTGGTAGCGGTCGAAGGCGGCGGCGATCTCGGCGCGCTCGCCGACATCCAGCGAGCGTGTTTCGTTGAGCAGCATCGGCGAATTGCAGTCGCCTTCGAGCAAGGTTCCGAGATGGGTACGCACCAGAAGGCGCAGGCGCTGCTCGGGGTCGGTGACGCCGGCGATGGCAACGGCGATACGTGCCCTTCCGGCTTCCAGGCCGTCGATCATCGCCTCCTTGAGCAATTCCTGCTTGCTGCGGAAGTGATAGAACGGACTTCCCGAGCGCATCCCGACGGCTTCGGCAATATCCCGCGTGGTAGTTGCCGCGAAACCCTTTTCGACGAACAGGCGCGCCGCCGCTCTCAGCAGTTCGGCACGGCGGTTTGGTTCGAGGCCGGCTCCGGCCTTCGGGCGCGACATGGCTACAGGCTGGCCGCGAGGCGCGTACCCTGGTCGATGGCACGCTTGGCATCGAGTTCCGCGGCGACATCGGCGCCGCCGATCAGGGTATTCGCAATGCCCGCCTCTTCCAGCGGTGCCTGCAGTTCCCGGCGCGGCTCCTGGCCGGCGCAGATGACGACGGTGTCGACCACCAGGGTTTTCGGCTTGCCATCAACGGTGATGTGCAGCCCGGCGTCGTCGATCCGCTCGTAGGTCACGCCGCCGATCATCTGCACCCCGCGTTTCTTGAGCAGTGTGCGGCGAATCCAGCCGGTGGTCTTGGCGAGGCCGTCACCGACCTTCGACGACTTGCGCTGCAACAGGAATACCTTGCGCGGCGCAGTCTCGTCGACCGGCGCCTTGAGCCCGCCGCGGTTGGCGTAACCCGGGTCGATCCCCCATTCGTCGTTGAAGCGCTCGACCTCGCTCCTGTCGTCGTGGGCATGGGTCAGGAACTCGCCGACGTCGAAGCCGATGCCACCGGCGCCGATGATCGCGACCGTCTTGCCGGCCTTTTTCCGCCCCTCGATGATGTCGAGATAACTCGCCACCTTGTCGCTGTCGATACCGGGAATCGGCGGCTTGCGCGGCACGATGCCGGTGGCCAGGACGACATGATCGAAACCACCAGCCTTGAGCGCCTCGGTATCGACACGCTGGTTCAGCCTGAGATCGACGCCGCTGGTCTGAATGCGCCGCCCGAAATAGCGCAGTGTCTCGTTGAAGTCTTCCTTCCCGGGAATCAGTCTGGCGATGTTGAACTGGCCGCCGATGCGGTCGGCGGCATCGAACAGGGTCACCTGATGACCGCGCTCGGCGGCTGTCGTGGCGCAGGCCATGCCGGCGGGGCCGGCGCCGACGATGGCTACCTTCTTCGGTGCCGCGGTCTTCTCGATAATCAGTTCGGTCTCATGGCAGGCGCGCGGATTGACCAGGCAGGATGTCAGCTTGCCGTTGAAGATGTGGTCGAGACAGGCCTGGTTGCAGGCGATGCAGGTATTGATTTCGTCCGCCCGGTTGGCCGCCGCCTTATTCACGAAATCGGCATCGGCAAGGAAGGGCCGGGCCATCGACACCATGTCGGCGCAGCCGGAAGCGAGCACTTCCTCGGCGACCTCCGGCGTGTTGATGCGGTTGGTGGTGATCAGCGGAATCTTGACAGCGCCCTTGAGGCGCTTGGTCACCCAGGTGAAGGCGGCGCGCGGCACCATCGTCGCGATGGTCGGAATGCGCGCCTCGTGCCAACCGATCCCGGTATTGATGATGGTTGCCCCGGCCGCCTCGATCGCCCTGGCCAACTCGACCACTTCGTCCCAAGTGCTGCCGCCCTCGACGAGGTCGAGCATCGACAGTCGGAAGATGATGATGAAGTTCGGCCCGACCTTGGCACGGGTCGTGCGCACCGTCTCGACCGCGAAGCGGATGCGGTTTTCGAAACTGCCCCCCCATTCGTCGATCCGCTTGTTGGTCTGCGGGGCGATGAACTGGTTGATCAGGTAGCCTTCGGAGCCCATGATTTCGACGCCGTCGTAGCCGGCCTTCTGCGCCAGGCGGGCACAGCGGGCATAGTCGCCGATCGTCTTGCGGATCCCCCAGCGGGTCAGGGCGCGCGGCGTGAAGCGATTGATCGGCGCGCGCAGCTTCGATGGCGCGACATTGAGCGGGTGGTAGCCGTAGCGCCCGGTATGCAGGATTTGCAGGGCGATCTTACCACCCTCGGCGTGCACGGCATCGGTAATCAGGCGATGCTTGCCGACCTGCCAGAAAAAGCTAAGCTGCGACCCGAAGTGGTAGACCCGCCCGGCAAAGTTGGGCGCGAAGCCGCCGGTGACGATCAGTCCGACGCCGCCCCGCGCCCGCTCGCCATAGAAGGCCGCCATGCGTTCGAAGCCACTCTTCTCTTCTTCCAGCCCGGTGTGCATCGACCCCATCAGAGTGCGATTCCTGAGCGTGGTGAAGCCAAGGTCGAGGGGGGTCAGGAGGTGTGGATAAGGAGGTGGTGCCGAGGGCTGACTCATGAATCTTTCTCCGGAAGTTTTGACTATCTATTAAGCAAGCAATCGCTTGGTTATTTTCATGGCAGCGGGGGAAAAATGCAAGCGCCGACACGCAGCCCTACTTGTCTTCGGCTTTCAGTGATACTTCCAGTCATTCGACCGGCGTGGCCACCTATCAGAAAATCCTGATTGACGTTAGCCGCCCATGCCGGAGACACTGACAACCTTGCCGATTACGGGCTTCCCAAATAATCTCGCCAGCAGCGTGAATCGCCAACCCGCAGAAGGAGCAACGCAATGAACACCACCAACCAAGCAGCCGATCTCAACCAGCGTTTCGCCATAGCCAATTGTCTGAGCTTCGAGGAAATCGCCGACGGTTTCGTCGTGGCCAGGGTCGCCACGCGCCAGGCGACAGCCAGCATCGCGCTGCAAGGCGCCCACGTGATGACCTATCAGCCGGCCGGTCATGCCCCGGTGATCTGGCTCAGCAAGTTCGCCAAGTTCGCGCCGGGCAAGTCGATTCGCGGCGGCGTGCCAGTGTGCTGGCCATGGTTCGGGCCGCACGGCCAGAACCCCCAGTTCCCAGGCCACGGCTTCGCGCGCACCGTGCCGTGGGCGCTGGTCGATGCCAGCCTGCTTCCCGACGATCACGTAAGGCTTGAGTTCGAACTCGTCCAGTCCGACGCGACACGCGCCCAGTGGCCAGCGTCTTCGAGCGTCAGGAACATCATTACCGTCGGCCGCGAACTCGAAGTCGAACTGGTCACCACCAACCTCGGCAGCACGGCGTTCGGGCTCGGCCAGGCGCTGCACACCTACTTCGAGGTCGGCGACATTCGCCAGGCCATGTTGCTTGGGCTCGAGCATTGCGATTACATCGACAAGTTCGACGGCGGCAAGCGCAAGGTGCAGAACGGTACCGTCTCCTTCGTCCAGGAAACCGAACGCATCTATCTCGGCACACACGGCTACTGCGAGATCCGCGATCCGGTGCTGGCACGTTCGATCGTCATCACCAGCACCGGTAGCCGGTCGACCGTGGTGTGGAATCCGTGGTCGGAAAAGGCCGAAAAAACGGGTGACTTCGGGCCGGATGGCCATCTCGCCATGGTCTGCGTCGAAACCGCGAATGCCGCCGAGGATGTCATTACTCTCGCCCCCGGCGCGACCCATCGCATGGCGGCGCAGTATCGTTCGCTCAAGCACTGATCCGCAGTTGACAACCGGGGGTTGGTCAAGCGTTGCAAAAAAGCCAGACCCATATCAATTTTCGGTAATGTTTTCCTGTGGTACAAAGCCGGACCTATATCAACTTTCGGTAATACACCATGACGCGCTACGGTCCTCGTGAAATCACCACGCCTTACCGGCCAATTCCGCTGGACATACCGGAAGGGATGAAGCCCAACGAGTTCTTCAACAGCACGGAAAACCTCAACGACCTGATTCACAACAACGGTCTGTTGATGAACCCGGAAAACCTGCTGCTCTATCGTAAGGCGCTCGGGCACAGCACGGCCTTCGACACGTCGATCATCTACAACACCTCGCAATGCGTGCTCAACCCGCTCGGCCGGCCGGTTCGCCGCACCCAGGTTCCCGACGACGTCAAACACGTCTGGAACCGGATGAACCAGATCATCTTCGACTACATGCTGGAGCTTTACCCAGATCCGGACGAAGCGCTGGTGCTGGCCGGCGAAGCCAGCCTCGATGCCACCTGGCCGCTGACCTCGCCCGGCGTGCCCAGTATCCGCATGCTGCACAACCACTTCATCGTCTTCCCCAAGGACGAACTGCGCGCCGCCAAACTGACCGACGGAAACAACCCCAACTTGACCGATGGCGGCCAGCACAGCCTTTTCCAGGCCTACATGCACGATGTCTATCGCGAGTTTTTCGAGCGGGCGCTCGAACTGGAGATACTTAAGCCGGCCAGCGACGACGACGCGCGCATCGAGCTGACCGGCTACCCGCATGGCCTGCCAAGCTGGGAAGTCTTGGGCGGGGCGGCGGCGCTGAAGGATGTCCGTTTCTGGAAAGAATACGACGAGATATTGAAGGGCTTCATCGATTTCTACCGCACCTTCTTCAATCAGGTTTCCACCCGCAACGCGCCGATACAGACTGATGTTTACTACCCGGACGCGGTGGAAAACACGTTGCTGTTCAACAACGACTTCCTGAAGACGGCGAAGAAGGTCCGCGACCATTGCATCGTGGATGCGAAATACGCCAATGCGATTCGCTGGCAACCCGCTTTCAAACAGCTCATCTATCGCAACGACGCGGGCAAGCTGATCGTCACCATCAGCCAGAACTCGATCGGCAACGCGATTACCGAACTGCTCGGCGTCGTCGTCAACCGGGTCGCCGATGCCGATGACTACGCCAGGCACGAACCCCGACTGATCGAACGCCTGCTCGAAGTCCGGCGCCGACTGGTCGAAGCCGACCTCGGCGAGGGCATCGCCACCGCTCACTGGCCGAAAGATTAGCCAAGCGAACAAGGCTTGAGCCAGATCATTGAATTTCCGAGTTTTTAACTGTAGAGTCTGAAAGTAAATGCTTATGTATGCAGAACGCAAACCGATTTAGCGAGTACTGATTTGATCCCTGTTCCCGATTTCACCAGTAGCGATATGCAACTGGTCAGCCAGATACTTCTTGAGCGTTACGGTCGTGTAACACTGTTGCAGTCAGCCGATGTCGAACTGCAGCTCGACCCCGAAAGCGAGCAACTGACGACCTGTCCGGCACTTTACTGGAAAGCGCTGGGCGCCGAATTCATCGTCACCAAGGTGGCGAACAATCGTTTCCGCTGCCAGTTTTTCTATTCCGACAACGAACATTTCGGAACCGGCCAGGATGTCTATGACAGCCTCGGCGACTGCGTGGTCACCTTGCTGCACGTGCAGGCTGATCACCACCTCACGCGTGCTTCTTCGTTAACCGAGACTATCGGCAATAAGGCACCTGCCCAGGACGATGACTATCACGGGCCGCTCATCATATGATGCCGCGCCAGACATCATGAAGGTCTGCATACTTTCCGACAGCCATGACCGCGGCCCGCTGATGGCAAGCGCGGTCGCCGCCGCCATTGACGATGGCGCGGAAACGGTCATCCACTGCGGCGACATCATTGGCGGCAACACGCTGCGCGCATCGCTCGCCCTCGGACTGCCGATCCACGCCGTCCATGGCAACAATCTCGGCGACCCGGTCTCGATCGCGCGCATGGCCTGCAACTCGCAGGGGCTGTTGCATTACCACGGTCACGACGCGACGATCAACCTCGGCGGGCGGCGCATTTACCTGACCCACTATCCGCATCTCGGCCATGGCATGGCATGCACCGGTGATTATGACCTGGTCTGTTGCGGTCACAGTCACGAAACCGAAATCCGGCAACAGGCCAACGTCCGCGGCGGCCATACCTGGCTGGTTAACCCGGGCACTGTTGCAGGCCTCGGAGCGCCGGCCGCCACCTGGATATTCGGCGATCTGGAAACCCTGACTTTTGAAATCAGGGTGCTCGAGCCAGCCAGCACGGCCATTGGTCGCGCCGCGAACCATGATTTTTCAGCCCCCGCACAGCCCGCATCCGGCACTTCAGCCAAGGTACTTGAAGCCGCCGCGCAAGCTGAATGCGGGTAATTTATAATATCCGCGACACGCTAGAACATTATTCAGGGAGATCGATGTGACGGCTTCAACAGTAGCAACAGCCCAAACCATTCTGGTCGTAGGCGGTGGCATCAGCGGCATGACGGCAGCACTCGAAGCTGCCGAATGCGGCAAGCAGGTGATTCTGGTGGAAAAGACCCCCGTCCTGGGCGGGCGCACCGCGCGTCTTTACCGCTACTTCCCCAAGATGTGCCATCCTACCTGCGGCTTGGAAATCAACCTGCGGCGCCTGAAGGGCAACCGCAATGTGCGCTTGATGACGATGACGGAAGTCACTGCGGTTTCCGGCAGTCGCGGCGACTACACGGTGACCCTGAAGGTGGCGCCGCGTTATGTCACCGAAGACTGCACTGCCTGCGGAAAATGCGGCGAAGCAGTCAGCGCCGAGATTCCCAACCCCTGGAACTACGGCATTGATAATCTCAAGGCGGCTTACCTGCCGCATGGCATGGCCTATCCGCAGCGCTTCGTGATCGACCCCTCGATCGTCGGTACGCCCGAAGGCGAAAAAGCCAAGGCGGCCTGCCCGGTCGGTGCGGTCAACCTGGAAATGCAGGAAGAAACTGTCACGCTGCAGGTCGGCGCCCTGGTATGGGCCACCGGCTGGCGTCCGTACGACGCGGCCAAGATTCAACCCTACGGTTACGGCCGTTTCCCGAACGTGGTCACCAGCCTCGAATTCGAGCGCATGGCCGATCCGCACGGCCCTACCGGCGGCAAGATTTTGCGCCCAAGTGACGGCAAGGAGGCGAAGAACGTCGCTTTCATCCAGTGCGCTGGCTCACGCGACGAGAACCATCTGCGTCACTGTTCGCGCATTTGCTGCATGGCCTCGCTGAAGCAGACCCAGTATGTCCGCGAAGCCTTTGGCGATCAGGGAAAATCCACGATCTACTACATCGACATCCGCGCCATCGACCGCTTTGAGGACTTCTACCAGATGGTGCAGAAGGATGCGACGGTCAGCTTCGTCAAGAGCAAGGTCGCACGCATCGCCGAGAACAAGGAAAACGGCAATCCGATCCTTCACGGTGTGGATACCGAGGGCTACAACCGCTACGCCACCGAGCACGATCTGGTGGTGCTGGCCGTTGGCATGGAACCGGAAATCACCGGCGTAAAACTGCCTGATGACGTGATTCTCGACTCGTCCAACTTCATCGAGGGATCAAAAGACATGGGCATGTTCGGCGCCGGCGCCGCAGCCAGTCCGCTCGACGTGAATCGTTCAGTGCAGAGCGCTACCGCAGCATCGTTGCGGGCGATCCAGGTCATTCATAAAACTGCTTCAACGGAGGCCGCGTAATCATGGCCGATAACAAATTTGCTGCATACATCTGCTCCGGCTGCGGAATCGGCGACGCCATGAAGGTGGCGCAACTCGAAAATATCGCCAAGAAGGAAGGCAAGATGGCGATCGTCAAGAGCCATCCCTTCCTGTGCAACGCCGAGGGCGTGCAGATGATCAACGACGACATCGCCAACGAAGCCGTCACCCACGTCTGCATCGCTGCCTGCTCGCGCCGCGCCAAGACCGAAGCCTTCCATTTTCCGACCGCCGCAATGTCGCGTGCCAATCTGCGCGAAGGCGTCCTCTGGGTCGTCGCTGCCGGCAAGGAACATGACGAAGTGCGCCAGGAAATGGCGGCCGACTATGTGCGCATGGGTTGCGCCGAAGTCAAGAAGATGACCCAGCCATCCGGTAACGTCAAGGAAAGCTCCAACAAGCGCATCCTCGTCGTCGGCGGCGGCATGAGCGGCATGACCGCCGCCTTGGAAATCGCCGAAACCGGTTACGAAGTCGTGCTGGTCGAGAAAACCGGCGCGCTGGGTGGCATGGCCGCCAATCTGTACAAGCGGCAACCGTTCAAGGCGCCGTATGCCGAAGCTCAGGACACCGGTGTTGCGGAAATGGTGGCACGGATTGCCGCCACCCCGCTGATCAAGGTGCACCTGAACTCCACCATCAGCGAGACATCGGGTGCGCCTGGCCGCTTCGTCATCCAGGTGGCACAGGAATCCGGCAGCGTGAGCGAGGAAGCCGTCGGTGCCATTGTCCAAGCCACTGGCTTCACCACCTACGACATGGCCAAGCTGCCCGAACTCGGTGGCGGCCAGCCCAATGTGGTGGACCAGGCCGGCCTCGAGGCACTGGCCAAGCAGGCTAACGGCGGTGCCATCAAGCGTGCCGACGGCAAGGAAGTGAAGTCCGTGGTATTCGTGCAGTGTGCCGGCCAACGCGACGAAACTGGCAAGCACCTCTCCTACTGCTCCGGTCACTGTTGCGGCACCAGTATCAAGCAGGCAACCTACTTCAAGGACCAGAACCCCGATATCGACACCGTGGTCATGTATCAGGATCTGCGCGTGCCAGGGATGGGCGAGGATTTCTACCGCAGCGCCCAGCAGAAGGGCGTCATCTTCACCAAGGGCAAGGCCTCCAAGGTTGCCGGCGGCGACAGCTGCAGCGTCACCTTCAAGGATCTGATCCTCGACGAAGAGAACACCATCCCCGCCGACCTCGTCGTGCTGGCGACCGGTCAGGTGCCGAATGCCGGCGTCGACCTGGAAGCATGGAATCCAGTCGTTACGGCGGCCGAAGGCGGCAACGAGGAAGCCAAGGTTCAGCGCGATGCAATGCGCAGCACCTCGGTACTCAAACTCGATTATCGCCAAGGTCCGGACATGCCACAGTTCAAGTATGGCTTCGCCGACTCGCACTTCATCTGCTTCCCTTACGAGACCCGCCGTACCGGTATCTACGCCGCCGGCCCGGTGCGCCGTCCGATGGACATTGCGCAAGCCACTGATGATGCGACCGGCGCCGCGCTCAAGGCCATCCAGGCTGTCGAAAACGCCGCTGTCGGTCGCGCCGCGCATCCGCGTTCGGGCGACCTGTCGTTCCCGACCGCGCGTCTGGAAGGCTGCACCCAGTGCAAGCGCTGTACCGTGGAATGCCCGTTCGGCGCCATCGACGAAGACGAACGCCGCTTCCCGAAATTCAACGAGGAACGCTGCCGTCGTTGCGGTACCTGCATGGGTGCCTGCCCGGTGCGCGTCATCTCCTTCGAGAACTACTCGGTCGATACTGTCGGTAGCCAGGTCAAGGCTGTCGAAATCCCCGACGAGGACGAAGAGAAGCCACGCATCCTTGTCCTGGCCTGTGAGAACGACGCTTATCCGGCGCTCGACATGGCTGGCCTGGCGCGCATGAACTATTCGGCCTTCGTTCGCGTCATCCCCGTGCGTTGCCTCGGATCGGTGAACACCATCTGGATTACCGATGCACTGAATTCCGGTTACGACGGCGTGATGATGATGGGCTGCAAGAAGGGTGACGACTACCAGTGTCACTTCGTCAAGGGATCGGAACTCGCGCACTATCGCATGAGCAAGATCGGCGACACGCTCAAACAGCTTGGTCTCGAAGAAGAGCGCGTGCAGACGCAGGAAGTGGCAATCACCGACAGCGCCCGCGTCGTGAAACTGATCAACGACTACGTTGCCGAACTCGACAAAATCGGCCCCTCGCCCTTGAAGGGCTTCGGTTAAGGAGAGCGATCAATGACTACCGTCAATCAAAACGCCATCGAAAAGTACCGCAACAACTTCCTCAAGGAGGTCGAGGAGCGCGTCGAAGATGGTCACATGGTCAAGATGTGTATGCAATGCGGCGTCTGTGCTGGCTCGTGTCCGCTCGGCCCACATTGGGAGCATTCGCCGCAGAAGATCTTCATGATGATTCGCGCCGGGAAGCGGGAAGAGGTACTGAAATCCGACTCGATGTGGATGTGCACCTCGTGCTACAACTGCATCGTCCGCTGTCCACGCCAGTTGCCAATCACCCACATCATGCACGGCCTCGCGCACTATGCGAACCGCCTCGGCATGGTACCCAAGGGACAGCCGACCCAGGAAATCGCCAAAATATTCTGGAATAACCTGGTAAAGACAGGTCGCGTCAACGAACTGAAGTTTTCGTTGTCGATGTACTTCAAGGATGGTTTTGTTCAGGGCATCAAGAATGCCTTGGCCATGCAGAGCATCGGTTTAGGTCTGGTCAAGGCTGGGCGCCTTAATCCGATGGAGCTTTTCGGCGGCCACAAATGCAAGGACAGCGGTGCCATTCAGAAAATGATTGCGAAGGCGCGCGAAATCGAAGATCGACGTCACGGTCTGAACTGACAGGAGAACAGAATGGCAAAAAAACAATACGCTTTTTACCCCGGCTGCTCCTCGCAGAAAGGCGCATCGGCAGCAAATTTCGCGACATCGATTCAGTTGATGAACGAAAAGCTGGATATCCAGCTTAACGAGATTCCCGACTGGAACTGTTGCGGCGCCTCTATCGGCTATGGCGAAGGCAGCGAACTGCAGCGCCTGGTGCTCAATGCGCGCAATCTGGCTCTGGCGGAAACCAACCTTCCTGGCCAAGATCTGGTTTCTGGCTGCCCTGCCTGCTGGCTGGCGACGCGTGAGGCTGCCGAGCGTCTGCACAATACTGACCACTTGATGGCCGACACCAATGAAGCCCTCAAGGAAGCCGGTTTGAACTTCAAGGGAACCGTCAAGGCACGCCACATGGTCGAAGTGCTGGTTGAAGATATCGGCTTTGAAGGGCTCAAAGCGCCGGTCGTCAAGCCTCTGGAAGAAATGAAGATTGCCGGTTATGTCGGTTGCCAGACGAACCGTCCTTTCGGTATCGCCGGCGAGTCATTCGAGAACCCGATGTATCTCGACAAGATGATCGAATCGGTTGGCGCGCAAGCTGTCGCATTCGACCAGAAGGTCACCTGTTGCGGCGGTGCGCTGGCCTTTTCCGAGCCGGACAAGAGCCAGAAGCAGATCAAGGATATCGTCGAGGCAGCCTATGACGGTGGTGCCGAACTGATCGTCACGCCTTGCCAGTTGTGCCAGGCCAACGTCGAAATCTACCAGTCGGAAATCAACAAAAAGAAGGGCACCAAGTTCAACATGCCTGTCGTCTATTATTCACAGTTGATGACCGTTGCCTATGGCGGATCGGCCAAGGAAGCGGGACTCAACGGTCAGTTGATCAAGGCCGAAAAACTCGAGAAGATCGCCAGCAAATAGATCACATGCAATATACAAAAAGCCCGTGTTGATCTCACAACACGGGCTTTTTGCATTCCGGCGGCAGCACCACCGGAATTCCTGTCTCTGTTCTTCAAGACGAAAATTATTCGATATCGTCCATCATGCCTTCTTCAGCCTCCAGCGCACGGCGCTTGGCCGCTTCACGCTCTTCGGCCAGGCGCTTAGCCTGCACCTTGACTAGTCGCTCCTGAGCCTCTTCGGAGTTGAGCGCAATGCTCTCTTCTCCGAACATCACCTGACGCAGAAAGCGGAAGGCAAACTGCATCAGTGCTTCATCGGATGCGAGAGCATCCCTTTCAGCTTCCGGTAGATCAAATAGCTTGGTAAACGAATCGGAGCTGACAAACTCGCGAAAGCGGTCGATATCGTAACAGGCCATAAAGAAAAGCTGCCGACTGCGCAACGTTGGCTTGCCGATCGTCGGACCGGATGACTTTTTCTTCAATACCAATTGACGCCAGCCACGGGCCAGATCGTCATATTCTTCGAGCCCCTGTTCCTTGCGATAGTCAGCGATAGTAATGCTGCGCTTGACCTCATGCCCCTTGCAGTGATCTTCTTTGACGATAGCGTACGAGTCACGGTCAATATATTCATCTTGCTTACGCATTGACAGCAGCGCTACCGGATAATAACGACACGCTGTCGGGCGACTCTCATATATCTCGCAACCTTCAGGCTTCATGAAACGACAGGCGGTACCATCTTCGACAGGTCGGAACTTGACGCCGGCAATCCCATCCTTTTCCATCTCATAGGGCACTGTATAGTCTTTGAGAAATTGGGTGGAACTGATACCAAGATGTCTTTTCATTCGAAGCACATCATAGGGCGTCAGCGAAATATCAATGTTGGAACAGCATGCATTCCAACAACTAATTCCTTTGTGACATGAAAACTCGATGACATGCGTTCCCTCAACCATGTTGGGGATGACAGGACTGTCGGGAAATGGAATATCGGGCTGGGACATAAATACCTCTTGGCTACTTGGGGTAATGATCTTTTATATAACTGAGACACCGCTCCCGGCAATTTGTTTGGCTGGGTAGCATAAATAAAACAGGCCGGAAGCCTCACGGCATCCGACCTGAATGGTTAAAGGCTACGCGTCAGATCAGTGCGGCGCAGCTGCCTTGAACAACTTGGACTTGTCAACCAGATCAACGTGCTTGCGCTTGAAGCAGGTCCACTTCTTCGACTCCTTGTCATACACGGAGTTCACGAAGCAGTGCCAGTTCTCTTCGTCGACAAAGTTCTTGTCGGTACGGTAATAGAAGCCAGGATAACGGCTCTCTTCACGGAACTGGATGTGCTTCATGTGAGCTTCTGCAGTCAGGATGCGATGGTAGTTTTCCCAGGCACGCAGCAACTCGTGAAGGTCCTTGGCGCGAAGCTTCTTCGAGTCTTCCTTGAGCATCTCGAGCTTCTCTTCTGCAACAGCCAACATCTTGTCGTTGGTATTGTAGTAGGTGCCAACACCAGCAACATACTCGTCCATGATTTTTTGCAGACGCATCTGCAACATCTTGGGGGTAATGTAGTTCGGGTTGACGTCAATCGCCGTGGTGTAATCCTTGAACTCGAGGAAAGTACGCACCGGTTGGTAGATGTCGGCAACAAGTTGATCGACCGAAGTATCCAGTTCGACCTTCCAGTCCTTGTTATCGAGTGCGTACTGAATCATCGCCTTAGAAGCCAGACGGCCTTCGGTGTGCGAACCGGACGAGAACTTGTGGCCGGAAGCGCCAACGCCATCGCCTGCGGTAAACAGACCTTTGACCGTGGTCATGGAGCGATAGCCCCAGTTCCAGCCCTTGGGCAGATGCGCGGGAACGCCATCGTACTCTTCCGTGGTCGGTGCGCCGACGTCGGTCGGGCCGGAAACCCAAATGCCGCAGCAACCGGAGTGCGAACCAAGCAGGTACGGCTCGGTCGGCATCAGTTCGGAGTTCTTCTCGCGCGGGTCGACGTTTTCACCGACCCAGATACCGCACTGGCCGATACACATGTCGAGGAAGTCTTCCCAAGCTTCGGCTTCGAGGTGCTTGACTTCTTTCGGCGTCAGCGTTTCGGCCAGAGCTGCCAGAGCGGTGACGGTGTCCATGTAAATCGGGCCGCGACCTTCCTTCATTTCCTTCAGCATCAGGTGATTGCGCAGGCAGGACGCAGGAACGGCTGCCTGACCATACGGCGGGTAGTCGTTGAGCATTTCCTTGTTCTTGGTCATGTACTCTTCGCCGTAGGCGTTGACTGCTTTGGCCTTGAACAACAGGAACCATGCACCGACTGGGCCATAACCATCCTTGAAGCGAGCCGGTACGAAACGATTTTCCATCATGGTCATTTCTGCGCCTGCTTCGGCAGCCATGGCATAGGTCGAACCGGCATTCCAAACGGGATACCATGCACGGCCCGAACCCTCGCCTACAGAGCGCGGACGGAAAATGTTCACACAGCCACCCGCGGCCAGCAGGATTGCCTTGGCCTTGTAGACGTAAAGCTTGTTCTCGCGCACCGAGAAGCCAACTGCGCCAGCAACCCGCGACGGGTCGTTCTTGTCATTGACCAGCTTGACAATAAATACTCGTTCCTGGATGCGATCAAGGCCCAATGCTTTCTTAGCGGCTTCGGCGACGATCCACTTGTAGGATTCACCATTGATCATGATCTGCCACTTGCCCGAACGCACCGGCTTGCCACCATCCTTAAGCGCAGGCAAGCCTTCTTTCAGAGACTCGGCACCATCATGACGCACACCGTCCGCGTCAGTCTTCCAGATCGGCAGGCCCCATTCCTCGAACAGGTGCACGGAATCATCAACGTTCCGGCCGACGTCATAGGCCAGATCATCGCGGGTGATACCCATCAGGTCATTGGAGACCATACGCGCATAGTCGGCCGGGTCTTGCTCCGAGCCGATGTAGGTATTGATTGCGGACAAACCCTGCGCTACAGCGCCAGAGCGATCCACCGCAGCCTTGTCGACCATTTTGATTTTCAGTTCGGTACCAGTCTCGGCCTTGAGGGCTTCAGCCCAGCGCATCATTTCATATGCCGCGCCACAGCAGGCCATGCCACCACCGATCATCAGAATGTCCAGTTCTTCCTGAACAACTTCAGGTGCTTCAAATGTTCCAGCCATTTTTCGGTTCCTCGTTTTGTCGGTTTATTTACGGATCAGTTCGGCAGGGTTGCCTGCACGATAACCACCCATCACTGCGCGGGTATAAACACCAGGCGCGGAGAGTTCAGCCACTTTCGGCATCGGCTTGCCACCGTACGGGTCGATGGAGCCTTCTGCCGTGGTGCGGATCGGGAACTTGAAACGCTTAAGGGTGCCGTTACGGAACTTGATGGTCCACATGATGGCATCGGAGCCACGCAGCGGCTGCACGGAACCGCCCAGCGGGACGATGTCAGCATAATGACGACATTCGATGGCGCCCTGCGGACAGATCTTGACGCAGGAATAACACTCCCAGCACTGCTCCGGTTCTTGATTGAAGGCTTTCATGGCATGGCCGGTTTCTGAACCGTCCTTGTCAAGCTTCATCAGGTTGTGCGGGCAGATATACATGCAGGCAGTTTTGTCCTGCCCCTTGCAGCCATCGCACTTCTCGGTACGAACAAAGGTTGGCATAGTTTTCTCTCCTTGGTTACGATTCACTTCAAAAAAACAACTTTGGGACACTCGTTACGCTCAAATGGGGCAACAAGTTACCCAACTACTCCTTTGGAAACACTACTTGGCGGAATGACCTTTCAATTCCACCTTGACGTTCTCTTCTTCACTCAGGCCGGCATAGTATTTCTGCAAGACCTTGGCTACTTCGGGCCGACTGAATTCCACCGGCAGATCCTGGCCTTCGGACAGCATTGCACGAACCTTGGTACCCGACAATAGGATGCGATCATCCTTGGTATGCGGACAAGTCCGTTGCGAAGCCATACCACCACACTTGTTGCACCAGAACGTCCAGTCGATATTCATGTTCTGGGTTTCAAGCGAACCAGCGGGAATCTCGTCGAATATTTTCTGCGCATCGAACGGGCCGTAATAATCACCGACACCGGCGTGGTCGCGGCCGACAATCAAATGCGAGCAGCCATAATTCTGGCGGAATAGTGCGTGCAACAGCGCCTCGCGCGGACCAGCGTAGCGCATGTCAAGCGGGTAGCCGGCCTGGATCACCGTATTGGGCGCGAAATAGTTTTCGACCAGTACGCTGATTGCTTCGGAGCGCACTTCGGCGGGGATGTCGCCCGGCTTGAGGGCACCCAGAAGCGAATGGACAAGGACGCCGTCCATCGTTTCAATGGCAATCTTGGCCAAATATTCGTGCGAGCGATGCATCGGGTTGCGCGTCTGGAAAGCGGCAATCCGTTTCCAGCCGAGCCTATCGAACATGGCACGGGTCTCAGCCGGCGTCATGAACTGTTCGCCGTATTTTTCCTTGAAGCCACCAGTTGACAAAACCTTGATCGCGCCCGCCAGATTGTATTTGCCCTGAGCCATGACCATCTTGACCCCAGGATGCTCCAGATCGGTGGTTTTGTAGACCTGCATGCACTCATGCGCCTTGTCGATGCCGTATTTCTCGGTCACCTTCATGGTCGCCATGATTTCGCCTGACTCGCCATCCACCAGAGCAATATCGTTACCGGCGACGACACTCTCGTCGTCAGTTGACAGGGTAACGGGGATTGGCCAGAACAGGCCGTTAGCCATCTTCATCCCGTCACAAACACCCTGCCAGTCGGAATGCGTCATGAAACCGGTCAACGGCGTGAAGCCGCCGATACCCATCATGATGACATCACCGTTTTCACGCGAACTAAGCTTGACCTTGGGCAAGGACTGGGCCTTGGCTACCTCGTCCTTCAGGGTCTGACCTTCAAGCAACAACGGCCGCAAACTGCCGCCACCATGCGGATTGACCAATGCCATGCCGCCCTCCTTAAGAAATAGTTAATATTTGAATGTATGAGGCTAACAATATTCCCCACTGGTTTCAAGACCGAAACGCAAGAAGAAACGAAAAAAATTGAACCTTTTTCGTCGGCATCCATACGCGCACACATCATCCACTTGCGTCTCATAACTTGTTACCGGAGCCTCACAATAGCCGGAGCCCTGAATGGCACGGTCGACGCCGAAATACACACAAAAACCAAACGGCCAACAAACCGGGGCAGCGTCCGAGTGATATTTTTGCCGGCAAGCCAAAGTTCAAAGGCTATTGTTGACAAGCGAAGTTGACGGCTGATAGCCGCAAGGGTAGCGTTCTCTCATGAGCATTCTGGTCTTGGGGATAGGCAATACTTTGCTCTCCGATGAGGGAGTCGGCATCCACGTTGTACAAGCCTTGTTAAGTCCGGAGAACCATCCGCGCGACGGGGTCGAATATGTGGACGGCGGTACCTTGTCATTTACCCTGGCCGTTCCCATACAGTCTGCTGATGCACTGGTCGTGGTCGATGCCGCACAGTTGAAAGCCGCGCCCGGAACGATCAAGGTTTTTGCTGGGTACGAAATGGATCACTTTCTGAACACAAACAGAAAATCGAGCGTACACGAAGTCGGCCTGACCGACCTGAGAGCGATCGCCATTCTGGCCGGACATTGGCCGGAACGGCGGGCGATGGTCGCGATCCAGCCACAGAAACTCGACTGGGGCGAATATCCCACAGCCGCCGTGGCAGCCTCGATTCCGCAGGCCTGCGCGGAGGTCAATTCACTGCTCGATAGCTGGCAAAATGGGACTTGAAGACATCTCCGTCGTTGCAAGTTCAGGCGGCGAGCAGCTGACAGGCAATGCGAGCGCCGTATTGAACGAGGTGGCGGCCATGCTTGCTGCACTCGCCGAACGAGGTGAGTCCGGCATCGTCGACCTCGGCGGCTTGCCAATGAGCAGCGCCGACAAGGCATGGCTGACCGAAAAACTTGGACAGGGCGAAATCGAGATGTCTCTCGATATCGGTGGCCCGAGCAAAATACGCGAAACCGCCTTTCACGGTGTGTGGTGGCTTGTTCACCATAACGACAAAGGCGTTCTTACCGGCGAGTTCATTGAAGTGACCCGCGTGCCCGAACTGGTTTCGTCACACATCGACGACATACGGCGGGCGGCCGTAAATCTTGGATTTTTGGCCAATGACAATCATTGAAGTTGCATTCAGTCGAGTTGTTGGCACCAGCGTAAAGTTAGGAAAAGGGGGTACTGGCACCATGCGAGATAAAGAAGGTGTACTGTTAGCCGGGCTGGCAGAGCACGGCGTCTCTCGTCGGACATTCATGAAATTCTGCACCACACTGGCTTCGCTGATGGCTTTGCCAGCAGCGTCCGGAGTAGCGATGGCGGAAGCGCTGGCGACGGCTCGCAGACCATCGGTCATCTGGCTGCACTTCCAGGAGTGCACCGGCTGCACCGAGTCGATCACGCGTTCGCACTCGCCGACCATTGAAGGCCTGATTTTCGACCTGATCTCCCTCGACTATCAGGAAACCTTGATGGCTGCTGCGGGGCACCAGGCCGAGGAAGCCTTGCACAAGGCGATGAAGGACAATGAGGGCAAGTATTTGCTGATTGTCGAGGGATCGATTGCTCAGGGTTTGAATGGCGCCTACTCCACCGTGGCCGGCCGGTCGAATCTCGATACGCTCAAGGAAGTCGCCAAAGGGGCTGCCGCGATCGTTGCCGTCGGCTCCTGCGCTTCCTACGGTGGCATCCCCAAGGCCAACCCGAATCCGACCAGCGCAGCGTCCGTGTCCGACATCATCAAGGACAAACCCATTGTCAATATTCCAGGCTGCCCGCCCATTCCGGTGGTCATGACCGGCGTAATGGCCCATTTCCTGACTTTCGGCAGCCTGCCCGAACTAGACAAGCTGGGACGTCCAAAAGCTTTTTACGGCGAGACTATTCACGACCGCTGCTACCGTCGCGCCTTCTACGACCAGGGCAAGTTTGCCAAAACCTTCGACGATGAGGGCGCACGCAATGGCTGGTGCCTGTTCGAACTGGGATGCAAGGGGCCGGTCACCTACAACGCATGTGCCACCACAAAATGGAATGGCGGAACATCATGGCCAGTCGAATCCGGGCATGGCTGCCTGGGTTGTTCGGAACCTGATTTCTGGGATGCCGGCAGTTTCTACAAGGCTCTCTCCATGCCCGCCAACCCGCTCAAGGTTGCCTCCGGTGTGGCAGCAGTCGGAGCTGCCGTCGGTGTCGCCGTCAGCCTTGCCAACCGGGCGAAGAAGGGGGCTGCCAAGGCTGCTCACGAGACAACCACCTTGCCTGATCTGGAGAAATGATCATGAGTGAATTACAGTTTCTGACTTGGGTACGCGGACCAGGCCTTGATCTGGCAATCGGCATCTTCCTGATGGGCGTTCTTTGGCGACTCTTCGAAATATATAGCCTGGGGCGCAAGAAGGACTTGGCAGAACCACGAAGCGTAGCCGGCGCTTCCGGAATGAGTACCGTCTTCCGACGCTCGATTCCGCCCGCCGGCATGTTAAAGAATTCACCAGTGACCTATGTTGCCGGTTACGTCTTCCACGTCGGCTTGGCCATCATCGTTTTCTTTTTTGCCCCGCACATCAAGTTCTTTCAGAGCCTGCTTGGCGTTTCGTGGCCTGGATTTCCATCACAGCTCATAGACTTCGTTGCCGTATTGACCATTATCGCCATGTTGGTCTTGTTGTTTGATCGTATCACCAAGCCGGTCAAGCGCTACCTCAGTACATTTCAGGACTGGTTTACCTGGGCGCTGACATTCTTGCCCGTACTTACTGGCTGGATGGCAGTGCAGCATTTGTTGCTGCCCTATACCACCATGCTGGCATTGCATATCCTGACAGTGGAGTTGTTGCTGATATTCCTGCCATTTACCAAACTGTTCCATGCCTTCACCGTATTCGGGTCGCGCTGGTACAGCGGTGCGGTCAACGGTCACAAAGGAGTTGCGGTATGAGCGCCTCACTTGAAAAAGGAGTCCGGGTCCTCAAGGAAGTTATCGATGCCCCGATCGCCAGTTATTTCAACAGCTGCGTCCATTGCGGGTTATGTGCAGAGGCCTGTCTGTTTTATACGGAAACCGGCGATCCAAAATACACGCCAATCCACAAGCTCGAACCGATGCGTCGGCTTTATGAACAGGAATACACGGCACTCGGCCGTCTGAAGAAACTAGTCGGACTTTCGAAGGCAGTGACCGATGCCGAGTTGGCCGAATGGCAGGAGCTGGTTTACAACAGTTGCACTTTGTGCGGGCGATGTTCAGTGGTTTGTCCTGTCGGCAACGACATCGTTTACATGATTCGCAAATTCCGCGAAGGCATGTCGGCTTCGGGCAATGCGCCCGAGGGCATCAAGGGGGCAGCCAATCGAACAATCAAGATCGGCAGCCCGATGGGCGTCAAGTTGCCTGCCGTAAAGGCGCAGATGCGACATGTCGAAGAAGATTTCGGATTGCCGATTCCGATGGATGCAGAAGGGGCGGAGTATCTGGTGATGCTTTCGTCGATGGAAATCATGAATTTCCCCGAATATCTCGGCGCCATCGCCAAGATCATGCACCAGGCAGGAAAAACCTGGACGCTATGCTCGACAGCGTTCGAAGCAACCAATGCCGGCATGCAGATTGGCAATTCCGATCTGGCCCGCGTCATCGTTTCACGCATCGTCGAAGGCGCCGAAAAACTTAAGGTCAAGACGGTCATCAGCCCTGAGTGCGGTCATGCCTACACTGCATTGCGCTGGGAAGGCGCCAATCTGATGGGCCGCCCCTTCGGCTTCAAGGTGAGGCACATCATCGAGGTTCTTGGAGAATTCCAGGAGCAGGGTCTACTCAAGACCGAGGGCTTCGAGACCGACCGGCTGACCTTCCACGACCCATGCCAACTGGCTCGCCGCGGCGGCGTCATCAAGCAGCAGCGCAACCTGATGAACATGGTCGCCAAGAATTTCGTCGAAATGCCGGATGCCGGTTTCATGAACTGGTGTTGCGGTGGCGGTGGCGGCGCATCCGCCATCGAGGAAGGCGAAGAATTGCGCATGGAAGCATTCAAGAAGAAAAAGTCGCAATTCGATACCGTAAAACCGGATCGCGTCGTAACTGCTTGCGCCAACTGCCGGATCGTCATGGAAGAGGGCCTCGAACACTACAAGATGAATCTCCCGGTCGTTGGTTTGACCGAGATGATCGCCGACCACCTTCCTAACCCCGTAGTTACAAAGCCAGAAGGGAATTGATGTCATGGCCATCACAAACGACAAGGAATTCAGGGAGAAGCTGGAATCGCTCAGTGCCAGCCAGCAGCGCCAGGTAGCCGCACTTTTTGTGCAGCGTGTGTTTGGATTGTCCAATGATGTTCGGATCAGGGCGGCATTGGACGTAGCGATGCGCCCCGAAATTTCCGACGCCGAGCTGGCTGTCGTCTCACAGGCCGCCAATGCCGCCAAGGTGGAAAGTTACGCCCAGTGCGGCAAAGACACCGACTGGAATACACAGGCGGGACTCTTCGTCGCCAAGGCGGCAGTCAGTTGCATCAACCCGATCGCCGAGGGGAAGAACCTGGCTTGGGAAGCTGCCATGCAGGTACGTGTGGCACGCACTTGCGAAGCTGCATCAGGCGATGTCAAAGACCATAAAGAAGCCGAGGCGCAATACGCCATTCTCGATGACTTCTTGAGCAAGCAAGGAAAAAGGCCATGAGTACTTCACAGCGAATCGTCGTTGACCCGGTCACCCGCATCGAAGGCCATTTGCGCATCGAGGCTGAGACGGATGCCAGCGGCAAGATCACCAAAGCCTATTCAGCCGGCACCATGGTACGCGGTATCGAAATCATTCTGCGCGGCCGCGACCCGCGCGATGCTTGGGCTTTTGCTCAACGCATTTGCGGTGTTTGCACGCTTGTCCATGGCATCGCATCAGTGCGTTCGGTCGAGGACGCATTGCATCGGGCAATCCCTAGTTACAGCATTCCAAAAAATGCTGAACTGATTCGCAACTTGATGATTGCAGCGCAGTACGTGCATGACCACGTGATGCACTTCTATCACCTGCACGCCTTTGATTGGGTAGATGTCGTTTCCGCACTCAAGGCGGACCCCAAAGCCACTTCGGCATTGGCGCAGAGCATTTCCAGCCACCCGAAATCCTCTCCTGGCTATTTCGCCGATGTGCAGAAACGGGTTAAGAACTTCGTCGAACAAGGGCAACTCGGCATCTTTGGCAATGCTTATTGGGGGAACCAAGCATACAAGCTACCGCCCGAAGCGAATTTGATGGCTGTCGCACACTATCTTGAGGCTTTGGCATGGCAACGCGATGTCGTCAAATTACATGCCATTTTTGGCGGCAAGAATCCACATCCCAACTTTTTGGTTGGCGGGGTTCCGTCGGCAATTTCCGTACATGCTACAGGTGCCGCAGGCCAGAACCGTGGCAGCCAGGACGCCACGGCAGTGAATATTGTCGGGCTGCAAACTGTACAGAACGTAATCAAGCAAATGCGTGATTTCGTCGATAACGTTTATGTTCCCGATACGCTGGCTATCGCCGGCTTCTACAAGGATTGGGGAGCAAGGGGCGAAGGCCTCGGCAACTTCATGACCTTCGGCGATTTGCCCGGCAAGGGATTCTGGGATACTGACTCTTACCTTATTCCGCGCGGCGTCATTCTGAATCGTGATTTGTCGGTCATTCACCCCATTGATTTAGATGCAGACACCGAAATCCAGGAATTCGTCGAACACTCCTGGTACAAATACAGCCAGGGTGACAGCAAAGGCCTGCATCCGTTCAAGGGCGAAACAGACTTGAATTTCACCGGGCCGATGCCGCCATTCGAGCATCTCGATGTCGATAAAAAATATTCGTGGATCAAATCACCGCGCTGGAAAGGCAAGGCCATGGAAGTCGGACCTCTGGCGCGCGTGTTGATGATGTATGCCGGTGGAAACGCCCAAGCCAAGGAACTGGTGGACTCGACACTGAAGACTCTGGATGTGCCCGTATCCGCGCTCTACTCAACACTCGGGCGGACAGCTGCCCGTACATTGGAATCGAAGATTCTTGCCGACTCCATGCAGGGCATGTTCGACAGCTTGATGGCCAACATCAAGTCCGGGGATGTCCGGACCTTTAATGATCAATACTGGGATCCATCCACATGGCCGAAATCCATGCATGGCGTCGGATTGATGGAAGCGCCACGCGGGGGCTTATCGCACTGGATCGTCGTGGACAACGGGCAGATCAGCAATTATCAGGCCATTGTTCCAAGCACATGGAATGCCGGGCCTCGTGACGCACAAGGCCAGTCCGGGGCGTATGAAGCGGCGTTGCAGGACAACCACGTCCTGAATGACCCCAAACAACCAATCGAGATTTTGCGGACCATTCACTCTTTCGACCCGTGCATTGCCTGTGCAATTCACGTTACCGACCCCGAAGGCGAGGAACTGGTACAAGTCAAGGTTAATTAGGGTTTCGAGCGCGCCATTTGAAGTTCGTGATCGGCACTTGCCAATCACGCTTTGGCAAACAAAGAGCCCTGGCGTGGATTTCCTCGCCAGAGCTCTTTAAGCATCTTTCATGAAAAGTCTTGAGTTGTCTTACTTCAACTTATCAAGTCCCATCATCTTCATCACAGTACCTTCATAGAAAGGTTCGGAAGTCCCTTTCTTCATCTTGCGAATGAAGTATTTTTCGAACCCAATTTTTGCCAGATGGACCCACTTGCCCTGGGCAAACCAGTTAACATTGCGTGGCGGAATCTGCGGTATGGCAACGAAAGCCACCCCACCATCGCCAAAGTCAGCCAGACAAACAGCATTCCAGGTTGCCTCGCGAGTTGCAGGAACACCCGTAAGATCAGCATGAATGTTGTGTACCGTAGCGGTCACCATGGATTCGATCATATAACCGGTCTTTGGAGTACCAACCGGAATCGGGGTCGGCTCGACCGGCGGAATCGCGACACAAACGCCAACTGAAAAGATGTTTTTGTACTTCTGGTTACGCTGGTGTTTATCAACAGTGATGAAGCCGCGCGGATTGGTCAGTCCTTCGATGCCAAATACCGCATCAACACCCTTGAATGCCGGCAACATCATACTGTAACTAAACGGGAGTTCATGTTTCTTCTTCTCGACTCCCATGTCGTCGTGCTCGGTGACATACATCTTTCCGGCTTCAACCTTGGTGACCTTGGCATTGCAGATCCACTTGATATGCTTGTCGCGCATCCCGGATTCGAGAATTCCTTTGGAGTCTCCGACACCACCCAAACCAAGGTGGCCAATGTAAGGTTCAGAAGTAACAAAGGTCATCGGCACCTTGCTGCGAATCTTGCGCTTGCGCAAGTCGGTTTCCATGATGAAGGCGTACTCATATGCCGGGCCGTAACATGAGGCGCCCTGAACCGCTCCGACGATGATAGGACCGGGATTGGCACAGAACTGATCCCACTCGCCATGTGACTTCATCGCATGGTCGACGTTGCAAACGGAATGTGTATGACCGCCGTGGGGACCCAGCCCTTCAATTTCGTCGAATGCGAGTTTCGGGCCAGTGGCAATTACCAGATAATCGTAGACAACCGTCTTGCCGTCATTAAGTTCAAGCTGGTTCTGGTCGGGATGTACGCGTTTGACTCCTGTGGAAATGAAGTCAATACCCTTACGCTCCAGATAGGTACGAACCGGTAACTCGACCTGCGAACGTTCGCGCCATTTAACGGCGACCCAGGGATTTGAAGGGGTAAATTGGAAGTTTTCGCTATCCGAGACGACGGTTACCTTGTGCTTCTTGTCCAGCATATCCCGCATTTCATAAGCAGCCGGCATTCCGCCGATCCCTGCCCCCATGATTACGATGTGTGCCATGATTCCTCCTCTTCAGTTTATTGGATAACATCATCTCGTAGGGGCAAACCACCGTTCCACCCTGCGCGCTTCAACGAGTATGGTCATTTAACACAATCGCTCCCACGAGTGTCAACGAACATATCAGTAGGGTAGGCACAGAAAAAGTACCGTCGACAGCGGCCTGTCTTATGTAGGGCGATTAAACGCGAACATCAGGAACGCGTCGGCAGATCATCATTGGTCGCCCCACCTTCCTTGGCAAATAAGACAGCTGCCTTGACCCGTGATGACAAGTTGAGCTTGGTAAGGATGTGTCGTACATGCTGCTTCACGGTATCGTAACTAATCGACAGATTCTGGGCGATTGCCTTGTTGCTGTCGCCGCGTGCCAGCAACTGAATAATTTCACGCTCCCGTTCGGTCAGCAACTTGAGCGAATTTCTGGGCTCCTGGTCGGATTGATCGCCACGTAGCAGGTCGATCATCTTTACGGTCATGGCCGGAGCGACGACCAGTTCACCCGCAGCCACCCGACGAATCGAGTCGACGACATCTTCCGGCGACATGTCCTTGAGCAGATATCCACGCACTCCGGCACGAATGGCGTTTGCCAGGTCGGTTTCGGAATCACTCATCGTCAACATGACCACAGGAATGTGACACTCTTCGCTACGCAGTTGCGTAACGAGGGAAATACCATCCATTGGCTTCATGCGCAGATCAACGATCAACAGATCGGGCTGTTCCAGGCACATGGTCCGCAACTCATCGATGTTGCCGGTTGCACCGATTACATCAAAGTCATAAGAGTTGGCCAGCAGTTCACTCAACCCTCGTCGACACAGGCACTGGTCATCGACCAGAACCACCCTCAGCTTGTCACTCACTCGCAGATCTCCAGTCAGATGAAGGTTCCGGAAAGGATAATTGCACTTTCGTTCCGAGCCCTATCGCGCTTTCTACAGTTATCTTGCCACCAATGCGTTGTGCGCGCTCGCGCATGATCATCATGCCGAAATGGCCCTCCACCGGCGCAAATGTATGCGCACCTACCCCATTGTCTTCCACGGTAAAAACATAGTGTCCAAAATTGGCATCGACAAAGAGGCGCGCATGTGTCGCACCGGAATGACGGTCAATATTGTTCAGCGCCTCACGTACGATGCTAAACACCTGTATCTCATGTTCGATCGGCAGCGCCAGATCAACGAGGCGATTATGGTATTCAAGGACGATGCTATTACGCTCACGAAACCGCGCAACAAGTTCATCAAGTGAAGCCAACACCCCCCCGGGATTCAACCCGGAACGAAAATCGGCAATCAGCTGGCGGGCACTTTTCTGGCTGATCTCCAGCGCCTCGTCAATATCTCCTGCATATTTCGTGGCCATCGAATCGTTGCCCGTGCGGATTGCTTCCAGCAACAAACTGATTCGCATTCGGGCGAAGGTCAGCGTCTGGGCCAGCGAATCGTGGATATCGTTGGCGATCACCCGGCGCTCAGCCAAGAGCTCTGTACGGTGATCCGCCCGATTGATGCGGGTGTACTCGATAACTGCGCCCATCATATCGGCGAATGCAGTAACGGTTTTTAGCGCATGGTTAGCCACTTCGCGCTGCCCATCAAAGAACAAGGTCAATATCCCAAGCGGAGCGCCCGGTTGATTGGGGGACTCGAGCGCCGCCGAAACCAAGGACTGAAAGCGACAACTGGAATAACGACAATTCTGTCGCACGTCGCAACTTCTGAGATCCGAGACATAGGCCCCCCGGGCGAGTGCTGCGATATCACTGTTCTCGCAATCCAGCTCAATCAGGCTCTCTGCCTCTTCCTGCAACTCCTTGGACAGCCCCGCAGAACTGATAGTCTGCAGCGTATGTCCATCCGGCGAGAGTAGCCGCACAACACCTGCGGTTGCATTGGTTTTTCTGATAATTGTCTCGAGGAAATTAATCAACAATCCTTTGAGTGCCCCTGCACGCGGGACCGCTGATTCGTGCATCAGACATTCGGCAACACCACCATCATTGCTCAAAGGAATGAATTCAGGATCGCGAACCCAGGAAAATCCGCTGGAGTCAGCCTCGGCTCTAGAAGTCTTTATCGCAGTCCTCAACATCAGCACTCTTCGTGAAAAGGATTTTGAGGTTAAGTCAAATCCATATAAATATCAACAACCTAACAACAAAACAGGAATACCCACGCCCATTGGGGTTATACCCACTCTTCCCCAATAAGGCTATAGACATCCTCAATTTGTATTTAGTTTAATGCTTAGTTAGCGAATTGTTTGCGCTACGCCTGCCGTCTTGCGAGCCTGTGTCGCAACACCAACCCAGAAAACGAATATGTCCCCTCCGATACACGATCCATTCACATCTCCGCTACCCGACGCGGAGATCGAGATCAAGACAACCACCTGTTACATGTGCGCATGTCGCTGCGGCATTCGCGTCCATCTTCGCAATGGCGAGGTGCGCTATATCGACGGCAATCCGGACCACCCGTTGAACAACGGCGTCATCTGCGCCAAGGGCTCGTCCGGCATCATGAAGCAGTATTCTCCCGCGCGCCTGACCAAGCCATTGCGCCGCAAGGAAGGGAGCGATCGCGGTGCGGGCGAGTTCGAGGAAATCAGCTGGGAAGAGACTTTCTCCATCCTCACCGAACGCCTGGGTTCCCTACGTGCCAGCGATCCGAAAAAATTTGCATTATTTACGGGGCGCGATCAGATGCAGGCGCTGACCGGCCTGTTTGCACGCCAGTTCGGCACCCCTAACTATGCGGCCCACGGTGGTTTCTGTTCGGTTAACCTTGCGGCAGGCATGATCTATACGATTGGTGGCTCGTTCTGGGAATTCGGCGGCCCCGATCTGGAGCGTTCAAAACTGTTCATCATGATTGGCACGGCAGAAGATCACCACTCCAATCCGATGAAGATCGCCCTGTCCAAGTTCAAGCGCGAAGGCGGACGATTTATTTCCATCAACCCGGTACGTACCGGTTATTCCGCCATCGCCGATGAATGGGTACCGATCCGTCCGGGAACCGACGGCGCGTTGATGTTGGCGTTGATCCACGAAATTATTTCGCTCGGACTGTACGACCGTGAATTCCTGGTGCGCTACACCAACTCAGGTCAACTGGTAAATCTCGACGAAAAACATGACGAGTTCGGCATGTTCGTGCGTACTGAAGTCGCCAAGGAAGAAGGTTGCTACGATCCGCAGAACAAGTTGTGGTGGGATCGCAATTCCAACCGGGCAGTGATCACTCACAGCGAAGGCGCCGACCCCTACCTGCTTGGCGAATTCGTGCTTTCCGACGGCACGGCCGTCAAACCCGCATTTCAGTTACTGCAGGAACGCGTCAAGGATTACACCCCGGAATGGGCGGAACAGATTACCGGCATTTCCGCCGAGACGATCCGCCGCCTTGCGCATGAAATGGGTATCACCGCACGCGACCATAAAATCGAATTGCCAATCGCCTGGACCGACTCGTGGGGCAAGGAGTACGACTCAGTGGTCGGCAATCCGGTTTCGTTCCACGCAATGCGTGGATTGGCAGCGCATTCCAACGGTTTCCAGACCATCCGTGCATTGTCCATCCTGATGACGCTGCTGGGCACCATCGACCGCCCCGGCGGTTTCCGGCACAAGCCGCCGTTCCCGCGCCCGATTCCGCCCTGCGCCCGGACGCCGAATGACCCCCGTGCCGTGCAGCCGAACTCACCGTTGGACGGCATGGCGCTAGGCTGGCCTTCCGACCCTGATGACCTGTTCGTCAATGCAGACGGCAGCCCGGTCCGCATCGACAAGGCATTCTCATGGGAATACCCGCTGTCGGTCCATGGCCTGATGCACAATGTCATCACCAACGCCTGGCGCGGCGATCCCTACAAAATCGACACCCTACTGCTGTTCATGGCCAACATGGCCTGGAATTCGAGCATGAACACCAGCGAAGTTCGCAAGATGCTGGTCGACAAGGAAGAAGACGGCGGGTACAAGATTCCGTTCATCGTGGTCTGCGATGCGTTTCACTCCGAGACGACGGGCTTCGCAGATTTGATTCTGCCGGATACAACCTATCTCGAACGTCACGACGTGATGTCGATGCTCGACCGTCCGATTTCTGAATTCGACGGTCCTGTGGATTCGGTTCGCATCCCGGTGGTACCGCCGACCGGCGAGTGCAAACCGTTCCAGGAAGTCCTGATCGAACTCGGAACACGCCTGAAGTTGCCAGCCTTCGTCAACCATAATGGGCAACGCAAGTATCGCGACTACCCGGACTTCATCGTCAACTGGGAAACCGCCCCCGGTTCCGGCATCGGCTTTCTCTCCGGCTGGCGCGGCAAGGGTGGCGAAAAATCGATCCGAGGCGAACCGAACCCCAACCAGTGGGAGATGTACGCCAAAAATGACTGCGTCTACCATCACGAGCTGCCGCGCTCATACCAGTTCATGCGCAACTGGAACAAGGGTTATCTCGAATGGTCGCAACGCAGTGGCATCACGCGTTACGCCGAACCGATACTGATTCACCTCTATTCCGAAGTGCTGCAAAAATTTCGCCTTGCCGCGCAGGGCAAGAGCATTTCGCGCCAGCCTCCCGCCGCTCTGGCAAAACGCGTCGAAACCTATTTTGATCCGCTACCGTTCTACTACGAGCCTCTGGAAGCACAAACTTGCGATAAACAAAAATATCCGCTGTCAGCACTGACTCAACGCCCGATGGCGATGTATCACTCTTGGGATTCTCAGAACGCATGGCTACGCCAGATACACGCCCACAACTATCTCTACGTTAACGCCCGCACCGCCAAGGCGGCAGGCATTGCCGATGGCGACTGGATCTGGGTCGAATCACAATGGGGCAAGGTGCGCTGTATGGCGCGCTACAGTGAATCGCTGGAACCCGGCACGGTATGGACCTGGAATGCCATCGGTAAGGCTGCTGGCGCGTGGAATCTGTCGCCAGAAGCCAACGAATCGCAAAAGGGTTTCCTGATGAACCATGTGATCTCTGAGGAATTGCCGCCGCAAGCGGATGGCAAACGCTACTCCAACTCCGATCCAATTACCGGGCAAGCCGCTTGGTACGACGTGCGTGTTCGTATCTACAAGGCAGGGGAGAACGAACCGGAGCAGACCGCTCCGCAGTTTGAACCCATGAAGAAATTCCCCGGCATGAGCAAACGCCCAAGCTGGCTGACGTATCTTGGCGGCAGCAAGAGAAATGGCGGTGCGCAATGAACAGCCGCGGATATCGCAAATTGAAAGGCTCGCCATGACACAGCTCGCCTTGGTTATCGATCTCAATGTATGCGTCGGCTGCCATGCCTGCGTGACCAGTTGCAAGGAATGGAATACCTCGGGCTCGGCCGGACCGCTTTTCGACGAGCGCCCCTATGACGCCGATCCGACCGGGACCTTCTTCAACCGCGTGCAGACCTTCGAGATGGGGAAGTATCCGAACAGCGAGACGCTGCACTTCCCGAAATCATGCCTGCATTGCGAAGATCCGCCCTGCGTTCCGGTTTGTCCGACAGGTGCTTCCTACAAGCGCAAGGAAGACGGTATCGTGCTCGTCGATTACGATAAATGTATTGGCTGCAAATATTGCTCGTGGGCATGCCCATACGGTGCGCGGGAGTTCGACGAAAAGCAGAAGGTCATGAAGAAATGCACCTTGTGCGTGGATCGAATCTACGACCAGTCGCTGGCCGAGATCGACCGCAAGCCGTCATGCGTCAAGGCCTGCCCGACCAGCGCACGCCTGTTCGGCGATATCCACGATCCGGAATCCGAGGTGTCGCTGGCAATCCGCGAAGAGGGTGGCTACGCACTGATGCCGGAATGGGGGACTCACCCGGCAAACCATTATCTGCCGCGTCGCAAGACCAAGCTCAAGATCCACAAAGATGAACTGGAACGCGCCGACAATCCGCTCAAGGTGGACGGACAGCTACCCAAGCCAGGCAAGGGCGATTCGTCGATGGACGACGTTTCCGCGTGGTGATGACAATACCTCTGAAGAACAGCGCATTATGAAACCAGCTTTTTCCGTCATTTTTCTGACCACCCTCATCGGCGCCGGGCAGGGCCTGTTTCTCGCCCTGTTCACCCACCAGTCGTATGCATTGTTCGGGCTTCTGCCTTTGCAGTCGGACGCATTTTACGGTTACGGCAGTGCATTGGCCCTGTTGTTATTGGTCGGAGGACTGATCGCATCGTTCTTTCATTTGGGACGACCTGAACGCGCCTGGCGTGCGGCCACCCAATGGCGGACCTCCTGGCTGTCGCGCGAAGTGATCGTCCTGCCCGCCTTCATGGCGTTCGTCTTCTTTTATGGTCTATCGCACCTGGCCGGATTCCGCCCGGAAATCGTGACCTTGCCGAGCGGTCTCGTGATCGACCTCTCTGTCGTGCTTGGCATTGTCGGTACGCTGCTGGCTTTTGCGCTGTTCGTCTGCACGGCAATGATCTACGCCTGCCTACGCTTCCTGCGCGAATGGAATTCACCGCTGACGGTGATCAACTACATCCTGATGGGAGGTGCATCCGGGTTTTCCCTAGCAGCGTTCTACGCGGCATCGGCCGCACCGTCACAAGCCAATTTCTTTGTCAGCTGGGCAGCCATCATTACCTTCCTTGCCCTTGCCGGACGCAGTGCATCGCTGGCGCGCAACGCTCGTCTCAAACCGAAATCAACGATGCAGACCGCCATTGGCGTCAAGCACCCGTACATCGTTCAGCGCTCGATGGGATCGATGGGCGGCACGTTCAACACGCGCGAGTTTTTCCATGGCAAGAGCGAATCTTTCCTGCGCACAATCAAGCCAACATTCCTGATTTTGGCCTTCGTTTTGCCGCTTCTGTTGTTGGCTTCGTTTGCCACCAACCCCGTGCTGCTCGGGATCGTATTCGCGCTGCAATACATTGGATTGCTGGCGGAGCGCTGGTTTTTCTTTGCGCAAGCCAACCACCCGCAGAACCTCTACTATCAGACCATCGGTTAGGCAGTCGCATCACGGCAGCGCCGCGAGGATGGCTACTTTCGCTCTTTGCTGACGGCTGCCAGGATTCCCTGCAGCAAAGAGACAGGTGTCGGCGGACAGCCCGGCACTTCGACATCAACAGGGATCACGTTGGAAACCTTGCCGGACGATGCATAGCTTTCACCGAACATGCCGCCGCTACAGCCACAGTCACCGACCGCAACCACCCACTTGGGCTCCGGCGTCGCATCGTAGGTACGCCCAAGTGCAACCTCGAGATTGCGCGAAACGGGTCCGGTAACCAGCAGGAGGTCCGCATGCCTGGGGCTGGCGACAAACTTCACACCGAGCCCCTCAATGTTGTAATGCGGGCCGTTCAGCGCGTGGATTTCCAGTTCGCAGCCATTACAGGAACCGGCATCGACATGGCGAATTGCCACGGCTTGACCAAACACCCTGACGATTTCTCCATGCAAATCCTGCTCACGGGTGCACAGTTCCGGATCGGCAGGCGGTGCGGGCTCGGAGACGATGCCGGTCTTGAACATCTTTTGCAGGATCAGATGGGTCGCCATGCTATAGGTCCGGTCCGCTGTAACTCAAATTGAACGACTTGTTGATCAGTGGGAAGTCGGGAACGATGTTGCCGAGCATGCCGACCTCCAGCAAAGGCCAGTTTTGCCACGACGGATCGTGCGGATGCACACGGTCGAGCTTGCCATCAGCACCGATCCTTACCGCCACCAGCACCTCACCGCGCCACCCCTCGACCCAGCCCAGTCCTTCGCATACCTTTTCAACCCGATTGAGTGGCACAAAAATCTTGCCTTCCGGCATCGCTTTGACCAATTCACGAATCAGGCGCAGCGACTCGAACAACTCGGCAAAACGCACTTCGGCACGCGCCAGCACGTCACCATGGCTATGCGTAGCCATATTGACCTTGCACTGATCGTACGGCGCCTGCGGAAACTGGATGCGGGCATCCCGGGCCTGTCCGCTGGCACGCCCGGCCAGTCCGGTCAGACCAAGTCGCGAGGCCAATGCGGGCGAACAAACCCCGGTATTGGCAAAACGCTCCTGCAGGGTCGCCTGGTCATCGTAGATGGCCTTGAGTTCTCGCGCTTCCAGTTCGATGCGTCCAGCCTCGGCAGTCAACTCAGCCTTGCCGCTGTCGCTGATATCCACGGCCACACCACCAGGCACGATGCAGTCGAACAAGTAGCGATGGCTGAAATGCTTGGCAGCCAGTCTCAGCCACTCCTCCTTCAGGCGCCAGAACTGAATGAAGCCGAAGGACAGGGCAACATCGTTACCGAGATAGCCAAGATCACCCAAGTGGTTGGCGACGCGCTCGATTTCGAGAAACAGCGCACGGAGCCAGAGCGCACGCACGGGAACTTCGCTGGCCGACGCACTTTCCACAGCCATGCTATACGCCCATGCATATGCGCTGTGTGAATCGCCCGAAACCCGCCCGGCGAGCTTGGCGCCGGTAGCGATATTCATTCCCTCGAAGCGCTTCTCGATACCTTTGTGGGTATAGCCGAGACGCTGTTCAAGCCGGAGAACCCGCTCGCCGATGATCGAGAATCGAAAATGCCCTGGCTCTATCGTGCCAGCATGGATAGGGCCAACCGGAATCTCATGAACCCCATCGCCTTCGACGCGAACGAAGGGGTATTCATCGACCTCCTTTGTTGCCGGCTGGGTGTCATCGAAACCCTTGCGCAACGGAAATGTATCCGCCGCCCAGGCGCCGTGACGCAACCATTTGCGCTCGTCGACAGCGCTCTCGGCACGGATTCCCAAAAGGTCAAAAGTGGCCCGCTGCATGCGGCCGGCTTGTGGAAAAATTGGTTCAAAATCCGGGTAGACCGCAACATTCTCTGCCAGGGCGCAACTGCCCCAGACCAGTCCGGCGCTGGTCATGAACGCCAGATGAATTGCGAAACCAGCGCCTAGGTGATGATCGTCCGACCCCCACAGCGCGCTGAGTTGCCCACCCTCACCCTTGACTGAGCGTGCCAGTGCGAGCAGTTGGCCAGCCTCCATCCGGCCGCGCCAGATATGCTTGCCGAGCGGTTCAAGATGCCAGTCGTGGTCGCCGATCTTCACCTCAGCCTCCGAGAATTTGCGCTGCCTGCTTGTACCAAGCAGCGAGGAACGGCGGAATATACAAACCCATCATCAGCACCAGGGCGAGGTGCAGAAACACGGGGACCAGCGCTGGCTGGTAGGGCAGTCTCGGTAGTTCGGTTTCACCGAACACCATCGGCTGCACCTTGCCAAAGATCGACGCGAACGCCACACCCAGCGACAGCAGCAGGAATGGCGTCGCCCACGGATGTTCGTGCATGGTGGTCGTGATGATGAGGAACTCGCTGGCGAACACACCGAAAGGCGGCACACCGAGAATGGCGATGGTGCCGAGCATCAAGCCCCAGCCGATGGTGGGATTGGTTTTGATCAAGCCGCGGATATCCGCCATCGCCTGGCTGCCGGCCTTCTGCGCCGCATGGCCGACAGCGAAGAATATGGCGGACTTTGTCAGCGAATGCATGGTCATGTGCAGCAATGCCGCAAAGTTCGCCACCGGACCGCCCATGCCGAAGGCAAAGGTGATCAGCCCCATGTGCTCGATCGACGAGTAAGCGAACATCCGCTTGGCATCGGTCTGGCGCTTGAGCAGAAAAGCCGCCAGCACCACGGAGAAAAGACCAAAACCCATCATCAGCCTGCCCGCCATATCGTTCCCGAGCGCCCCATCGACCAGCACCTTGGAGCGCAGGACCGCATACAGCGCGACATTGAGCAGCAATCCGGAAAGTACCGCAGAAACAGGTGTCGGGCCCTCGGCATGGGCATCTGGGAGCCAGCTGTGCAACGGTGCGAGACCAACCTTGGTCCCATAACCGACGATCAGGAAGACGAAGGCGAGCGACAGGACGGTGGGCTCGAGTTGTTTTTTGACGTTGTCAAGATGCGTCCACTGCAACGCGGTGCCGCCCGCGCCGAGAATCTTCTCTGCCGCAAAATAGAGCAAGATGGTGCCGAACAGGGCCAGTGCGATGCCGACACCACACAAGATAAAGTATTTCCACGCCGCCTCGAGCGACGCCGGCGTGCGGTAGAGCGAAACCAGTAATACGGTGGCGAGCGTCGCCGCCTCCATCGCCACCCACAGGACACCCATGTTGTTCGTGGTCAGCGCCAGCAACATGGCACCAATAAATATCTGATAGCTGCTGTGATAGAGGCGCAGCCGCTTGTCGTTGAGCTTGCCGTGTTCCTTCTCGATACGCATGTAAGGACGCGAGAAGAGGGTTGTCGTAAAGGCGACGAATGCCGTCAGCGCAACCAGAAAGACATTGAACGAGTCAATGAAAAACCAGCCATCCCCGACCATCATCGGCCCCTGCTCGATGACCCGCCAGGTAAGGAAAGCGGACACCAGCAAGGTCAGGAAGCTGAAAAACGCATTGATTTCCGGAGCATGATGACGCGAACCCGACAAACTGAGAAAGATGCCACCAATTAACGGAATGCCGAGTAGCCAGTAAATTTCCATCTCAGCGCTCTTTCAGCTTTTCCATGTGCTTCAGATCCAGCGAATCGAAAGCCTCACGAATCTGGAAGAAGAATATGCTCAACACGATCACGCCGACCATCACATCGAGCGCGACGCCAAGTTCAACCACCAGCGGCATGCCGTAGGTGGCGCTGGTCGCCGCGAAGAACAGGCTGTTCTCGATGGACAGGAAGCCGATCACCTGAGGAATCGCCTTCTTGCGCGTGATCATCATCAGGAAGCCGAGAAGTACGCAAGCCAAGGCAATGCCCAGGGTTGACCGCATGACGGTGCCGGAAAACTGGGAGATCGGCAGCGCCAGATTGAAGGCGAAAATCACCAGCACGATGCCGATCAGCATGGTTGTCGGGATATTGATCATTGGCTCCACATCCCGCCCGACATTGAGCTTTTTCACTGTGCGGTAGAAAAACCAGGGCATGGCAATCACCTTGAGCGCCAGCGTCAGTACCGCCGAGTAATAAAGGTGGTGCTGGCCGGTGGCCCAGGCGACCAGGGCCGCAGAGGCCGCCAGTGCCGCACCCTGCCAGGCAAACAGGGTGATCAGCCCGACGATGCGGCGCTGCGACAACATCGCGAAGGAAATCAGCAGGAGCATTGCAGCCAGAAAATTGACGATCTGAAGGTGATAGGACAAAGCCATGTCACACCTCCAGCAGGAAATGGATCAGCATCCCGAGCACTGCCAACAGGAAGGCAGTACCAAGAAACTCGGGAACCCGAAACAGGCGCACCTTGGCCGACATCGCCTCGATGAAGGCCAGAAGCGCCCCGCCGAGCAGCAGCTTGACGAGCATCGCCAACAATGCCAGCGGCAAGGCGGCGTAACTTCCCTGCACGGCGATTCCCCACGGCATGAACAGCGCAATCCCGAGCGCCGAATAGGTAAATAGCTTCAAGGCCACCGCCCACTCGATCAGCGCCAGGTGGCGTGCCGAATATTCGAGAATCATGGCTTCGTGGATCATCGTCAATTCGAGATGGGTGGTTGGGTTGTCCACCGGAATACGCGCATTCTCGGCCACCGAAATCATCCAGAATGCTACCCCGGCGAACGCCAGGCTTGGATAGATGGCGAATTCGCGATGCGCCAGAGCAGTCACGATCACCGGCAATTCGGTGGAGTGTGATATCAGGCTGGCGGTGAAGAAAACCATCAACAACGCCGGTTCGGCAAGGAAGGCAACCAGCATCTCCCGGCGCGCGCCGAGCGAGCCGAACGAGGTACCGATATCCATCGCCGCCAGTGCTAGAAATACCCGGGCCAGCGCAAAAATGCCGACAAGCGCAATGACGTCGGCCGCCGGCGAGAAAGGCAGGTCGTTGGCGATCGTCGGCACGATGCCTGCGGCCAGCGCCATGCAGGCAAAGATCATGTACGGCGCAAAGCGGAACAGCGGCGACGCGTTGTGGGCGATGACCGCATCCTTGTGGAACAATTTGCGCAACGTACGGTAGGGCTGTGTAATCGGTGGCGCGCGTCGCCCCTGCAGCCAGGCGCGACACTGATTGACCCAACCCATCAGTAACGGCGCCAGCAGAATGGCCAGCAGGGTCTGGGTAAATTGCAGGATGATGCCGGTACTCATTGCGTTAGTACCAACAGGACGACCAGGGTCGCGAAACTATAGACCAGATACCACTGGATGCGCCCGTGCTGCATCCGCCCTGCCTGATCCGACAACCAGCTTACAAGGTGCGCTATCGGCATGTAGCAAATGAGCCAGAGCTTGTCCACGGAAGCTCCGCGATAACGCGGCTTACGCTCGAACGGATCAGGGGTTTCCCGCTCAGCCTGCATGAACACTGCAAAAATCTGCCGAATGGGCTGCCCGAACCCCTCGGCGCTGTCCTGCATGCGGGCATCCTGTTCAGGGTATCCGCAATCCCACGGATCACTGCGCCGCACCCGGCCATGATAGATACGCCGTACCCAGAAAAAAGTAAGCAGCAACACCCCAACGACCACTGCAAAGAAGATCAATGGCGCATAGCTTGCACGTTCGCTCGAAACCGGCGTGAGAAACAACCAGTGGCCGCCGCTCGGCAGGGAATCCCAGACCAGCATCCTGACCGCGGGTTCGATCCATAGAATGACCTGGGTCGGCAACAGACCGAGCAATACGCAGCCACCCGCCAGCCACAGCATGCCCAGGCGCTCGGCCCAGCCTGCATCGTGTGCTTGCTGCAGCGCAGGGGCGCGTGGCTGCCCGAGGAAAATCACGCCATAGAACTTCACCATGACGTAGGCTGCGAGCGCGGCGGCCAGGGCCACCGTAGCCGCGGCCACCGGAATGATCATGTTGAGGTAGGGCTTAGAAAGGCCCGGCGTAAGCAGGAATGCCTGCAGCAGCAGCCATTCCGATACGAAACCGTTCAAGGGCGGCAACCCGGCAATCGCCAGGGCGCCGATCAGGGTCAGCCAGGCCGTCCACGGCATGAAACGCATCAACCCGCCGAGGTAGCCCATGTGGCGCTCGCCCGTAGCATGCAACACGGAACCCGTGCCGACGAACAGGAGCCCCTTGAAGAAAGCATGGTTGAGGGCGTGATACAGCAAAGCGGTCAGCGTCAGTGCGGCCAGCGCGCCCTTGCCGTCGGTGTAGAAAATCAGCGTAAGGCCAAAGGCGGCAAGAATTACCCCGATGTTCTCGATCGACGACCACGCCAGCAGACGTTTCATGTCCGACTGTACCGCGGCGAAAATGACGCCATAGAGCGCGGTAATCAGCCCCAGCGCCAGCGCCAGCGTGCCCCACCAGGCGATCCGGATATTGAGCAAATCGAAGGTCAACCGCAACAGTCCATAGATCGCTGTCTTCAGCATCACCCCGGACATCAGCGCCGACACCGGCGAAGGGGCAGCCGGGTGCGCTTCAGGTAACCATACATGCAGAGGAACCAGCCCCGCCTTAGCGCCAAAACCGAAAAGCGCCAGCAGGTACACTACCGAGGCCCAGCGTGGCGAAATTTCGGCCAGGCGCATGGTTTCGAAGGTGTAATCCCCCTGCCCGCCCTGCAGCAAGCCAAACGCGAGCAGCAAGGCAATGGCGCCGACGTGCGCGATCAGCAGATAAAGGAAGCCTGCGCGCCGAATCTCGGGAACCTTGTGGTCGGTAGTGACGAGAAAATACGATGAAAGGGCCATTGCCTCCCAGGACACCATGAAGGTATAGGCATCGTCGGCGAGCATGACCATAACCATACTGGCCAGGAACAGGTGGTACCACAAGGCCAGAACAGCCAGTGGGCCGGCAACCACATTTTTGAAGTAACCGCTTGCGTAGACCGTGATACCGAAGGCTGCGCTGCCCAGCAGCAACATGAAAAAAGCCGACAGAGCGTCCAGCCGCAAATGGAAGAGCAAGCCCGGGAGACCGATAGGCAGGATCAGCGTTGATGCGGGCAGGACCAGCCCCGCCACGCCCGTTACGGCGATAGCGAGCGCACCCGCAGCACCCAGCGGAAATATCACGCGGCTGCGCAAATTTCGCGAAACCTGCGGCCACAGCGCAGCGAACCCCAGCAACAGCCAAAACAACGCGATACCCCACGCCCATTGAACTGGCTTGCCAGGAAGCAGGGAGAGTATGTCCATCAATATTTTTTATGCCTGTTGCAGCTTTATATGCACGCCAGATGGGCGCGCCGCCCCCAAAACCTATTTCATGATGAAACTAATCCGATTGTATAGAAAAGGCCATCAATTACCCTCAAAACCCAATTCATATATCGGCACTTGCGGCAAATAGGACACAAAACTTCCCAAGTTATCCGGATATTTTTGCTTGCAAGCATGCAGACCAGTGCGATAATTAAAAGCTAATATGCCTACATCTCCAAAATTTGGGTTAGCCCTTCGCCGACTATTGCCTTTTCTCGCATGGTGGCCGCTGGTCAAGCGAGAAACCCTCCGTGATGACCTGCTGGCCGGATTCACCGGCGCCCTGATTGTACTCCCCCAAGGCGTCGCCTTCGCCACCATCGCCGGCTTACCACCGCAATACGGTCTTTATGCCGCCATGGTTCCGGCCATTGTCGCCGCACTGTTCGGTTCGTCATGGCATCTCGTTTCCGGCCCGACCACCGCGATATCGATTGCCCTCTTCGCGGCAGTTCACCATCTGGCCGAACCAGGCACCCCTGAATATATCGGCCTGGTCCTCACGCTCACCCTGCAAGTCGGCATTTTCCAGCTGGCGCTTGGGCTGGCGCGCATGGGGGCGGTGGTGAATTTCATATCTCACACGGTCGTCATCGGTTTTACCAGCGGTGCGGCGGTGCTGATTGCCGCTAGCCAGATCCGCAGTTTCTTCGGCATCGACATTCCGCGCGGCGTACCGTTTTACGAGATCCTTCACCAGCTTTTCGTCCAGCTCGACCGCATCAACCCATGGGTTGCCGGGGTCGGTCTGGCAACATTGGCGGCCGGCATTCTGACCAAACGCTACTGGAAAAAATTTCCCTACATGATCGCTGCAATGCTGGTCGGCGGCATCGTAGCCTATGTGCTCAACACGCTCATCGGGCAGAGCGAAACCGGGATCAAGACGGTCGGCGCCCTGCCTGCCGGCCTGCCGCCGCTTTCGCTGCCTGATTTCTCCTTCAACGCGCTGAAAAAGACCTTCGGCCCGGCACTGGTCATTACCATGCTGGCGCTGACCGAAGCGGTATCGATCGCACGTGCCATCGCGGTACGTTCGGAGCAGCGCATCGATGGTAACCAGGAGTTCATCGGCCAAGGTTTGTCCAACATCGTCGGCTCATTCTTCTCCGGCTACGCCTCATCGGGATCGTTCAACCGTTCCGGCGTGAATTACGAGGCAGGGGCACGGACGCCGCTGGCGACCGTATTTGCGTCGATCTTTCTGGTGATCATTCTGCTCATGGTTGCACCGCTCGCGGCTTACCTGCCGAACGCGGCGATGGCCGGGATTCTATTCCTGGTCGCCTGGGGCCTGATCGATTTCCACCATATCAGCTCGATCTGGAAGACCAGCAAATCAGAATCGGCGATCCTCTGGGTCACCATCATTGGTACGCTGATGAACCTTGAGGCAGGCATCGTCAGCGGCGTGCTGCTTTCCCTGCTGCTCTATCTCTACCGCACCTCGCGTCCGACGATCGAACCTCTGGTCCCGGTAGTCGATGCGCGCGGTTATCATTTCGTCGATGCACGCGGCAAGCCGGAATGCCCGCAACTGCGTATTGTGCGCATCAATGGTTCAGCCTACTTCGGGGCTGTAGACCACATCCAAAACTCGCTGCAGCAGATCGACGTCGACAACCCGCGGCAGAAGTCAGTACTGGTCGTTTCCCTCAGTATGAACTTCATCGATGTTGCCGGCGCCGAAATGTTCGCCCAGGAAGCCAGACGACGCCGGCGCATGGGTGGCGGCCTCTATTTCTATCGGATGAAGGATACGGCCTATCAGCTGCTGCGTCAGGGTAATTATGTACATGAAATTGGCGAAGGGGCGTTCTTCCCGGTCAAGACCAATCCGACCGATGCGGTCTACTGGACACTTGACCCGAATGTTTGCCGCAATTGCAAGACACGCATCTTCAACAATTGCAACAGTGGCCAACTACCCGATGGCGACCGCCGGTTACGCCTGATGCTTGCCGCAGACACCAGCGCGATGGCACCGTCCACGCGTGGCGTTGCCATCGCGCTGGCGCGCGAACTTGGTGTCAAGCTTGACATTGTGGCGGTCGGCACCGACAAGGAAGTCGCCGAACGACTGGTGGTGGTCAGGACAGAGGCGGCGGCGGCAGACGTTGCTTGCAAACCGGTGATTCGCCAGGGCAGCGATCTCGCCAGCGAAATCAGTGCCGCCGTTCTTGCTGCAAATACCTCCTTGCTGGTCATCGGGCGACGGCTGACGCCAGGTGCGAACGAAATTGGCCCAGTGGCACAGCAAATTATCGCCGGCTCACCATGCCCAGTACTTGTCGTCGCACCGGGCAGCCAACTCTGGTCGCGTCGCGTGTTGGTTGCTTTTGATGGGAGCGACGCAGCGCGCAGCGCTACCGAACTGGCGGCCCAACTCGCCAAGCCGAATCATTTGCCGATCACCCTTTTCTCCATTACCGACCGCTCCGAGCAGTTGCCGTCAGAGATCGAGGATGCTGCAAAACTGGCGATTGCCGAGCTTAAAGTCGACGGCCTGACTGGCGAACTGATGGTGGGCAGCGGTGATATTGCCGACGGTATTCTCAATGCCGTACGCGCTACAGGTGCCGATCTCATCGTGCTATATCGTCATACGCGTGGCGGCTTAAGCCGCAAATTGCTGGGCAGCGTCGGGGATACGGTAATTCGTAGTGCCGAGGTACCCGTATTGCTGGCTGGCGAAACGTCACAAACCGGGCTGAACACTACTGGCTGAAAATACTGCGAAAAAACATCCAGCCGAGACGCCAGAAAAAGGGTAGCAGGATTTTCGAGAAACACGATTGCATATAAGCACTTGCTGAAAATAACACTAACGGGCTATCCACTACACCCAACGTGGGTATGGACTGAAAATAGTGTTACGTTCCTAATTACAAATTAGGCTTTTAAAATTTTGACAGCATGTTTGTCTGTCAAAGCAACTTTTTGCTAACCAGTGGGAGATGGAATAATGAATTTCGACAAAGAATTGAACGCACGCGGCCTGTCCTGCCCCTTACCGATCGTGAAGACCAAAAAATCATTGGCCGACATGACTTCCGGTCAGGTACTCAAGGTAGTCGCCACCGATTGCGGCGCGGTCAAGGATATGCAGGCTTTTGCCGACCAAACCGGTAACACCCTGTTGTCAAGCACCGAGGAAAACAGCGAGTACATCTTCTTCATGCAGAAGAAATAAGCAGTTCACGAATACCACACCAAAGGAAAACACATGACCACCAAGAAAATGGCGATCATCGCCACCAAGGGCACGCTGGACATGGCCTATCCGCCATTCATCCTGGCCTCGACCGCAGCTGCGCTTGGCTATGATGTCCAGATCTTCTTCACCTTCTACGGCCTGCAGCTTCTGCGCAAGGACCTTTCCGACGTGATGATCAGCCCGCTGGCCAACCCGGCGATGCCGATGCCGGTGCCGATGCCGGTCATGGTGCAAATGCTGCCTGGCATGGAAAGCATGGCCACCATGATGATGAAGCAGAAGCTCAAGAAGCACGGCGTTGCCTCGCTGGAAGAGTTGCGTGACCTCTGCCTCGAGGCCGACGTCAAGTTCATCGCCTGCCAGATGACCGTCGACCTGTTCGAGTTCGACAAGAGCGAATTCATCGAAAATGTTGAATACGGTGGCGCAGCAATGTTTTTTGGCTTTGCCGGAGAGACGGACATCTGTCTTTTCGTGTAATTTTGATCGTGGTTTATTAAGTACGTAACAATAACCGCCATTTAGTTGGCGGTTTTCACATTAATTTTGGAGGGGAAAAATATGAAAATTCGTCCATATGTACAAGCTGCGGTCCTGCCGTTGTTGTGTCTGCCCGGCTTGGCGCTGGCCACCAGCGGTTACTTCGCAACCGGCTACGGTGTCAAATCAGCAGGCATGGGCGGTGTCGGCATCGCCCTGCCGCAAGACGGCCTGGCTGCCGCGACCAACCCGGCCGGCACAGCCTTTGTCGGTGACCGCCTTGATCTCGGTCTGACTTGGTTCGCTCCGAAGCGCAGCACGGAAATCACCGGAAGCCAGATACCAGGGTTAAACGGCGACTACGATGGCAACGACAAAAGTAACTTTTTCATTCCGGAACTCGGCTACGTCAAGCAGTTCTCTCCGCAACTGTCCGGCAGCGTTGCAATTTACGGCAACGGCGGCATGAATACCGATTACGCCACCAACCCGTTGACGGCCTTCGGCGGCAACGGCAATGCCGGGGTGGACCTGTCGCAACTGTTCATTACGCCATCAGTGGCTTACAAGATCACTCCCGACCATTCGATCGGCCTCGG